>JAHEGQ010000189.1:1637-4664 GCA_024645025.1 Sphingomonadaceae bacterium | reverse complement strand
GCAATGGATCAGGATCATATCAGTGCGCCACCGCTGCTGCTGCCGCTTCGTCGATCAGGCGGCCATTGCGGAACCGGTCCAGATTGAAGGGGGCGTTGATGGAATGGGGTTCATCCTTGGCCATGGTATAGGCGAGCAAATCGCCCGCGCCCGGCGTGGCCTTGAAGCCGCCCGTGCCCCAGCCGCAATTGACGTAAAGCCCCTGAACCGGGGTTTTGCCAAGGATGGGGGAACGGTCTGGCGTCACATCGACAATGCCACCCCAGGTGCGCAGCATCCGCATCCGCCGGAAGATTGGGAAGATTTCGCAAATCGCCGCCAGTGTGTGCTCGACAATGTGGAGTGCGCCGCGCTGCGAATAGCTGACATATTGGTCGGTGCCCGCCCCAATGACGAGCTCGCCCTTGTCAGACTGGCTCATATAGGCATGGACGGTGTTGGACATGACGACGCACGGGAAAATCGGCTTGACGGGTTCTGACACCAGCGCCTGAAGCGGGTAGCTTTCGAGTGGGAAGTCGAGCCCGGCCATTTGCATGATAACGGACGTATTGCCCGCTGCCGACACGCCGATGCGTTTGCACGCAATCGACCCGCGTGTCGTTTCCACGCCGGTCACCGCGCCATCCGGCCCCCGGTTGATGCCGGTGACGGCGCAGTTCTGGATGATGTCGACGCCCAGCGCCGCCGCTGCACGGGCATAGCCCCACGCAACCGTATCGTGCCGCGCCGTGCCGCCGCGTCGCTGGAGTGCTGCGCCCAATACGGGATAGCGCGCATCTGGCGAGATGTTGAGCGGCGGGCAATAGGCCTTGGCCTCTTCTGGCGTCAGCCATTCATTGTCTACGCCGTTCAGGCGGTTAGCATGGATGTGGCGCTTGAAGCTTTGGATGTCGTGCACATTGTGTGCCAGCATCATCACGCCCCGCTTGGAATACATGGTGTTGTAGTTGAGCTCTTGGCTCAGGCCATCCCACAGCTTGACTGCGTGATCATAGAGATGCGCGCTTTCGTCATACAGATAGTTGGACCGGATGATGGTGGTGTTGCGGCCGGTATTGCCGCCCCCGATCCAGCCCTTTTCCAGCACGGCGACCTTGGTGATCCCGTATTTCTTGGCCAGATAATAAGCAGCACCCAGACCATGGCCACCGCCGCCAACGATGATTGCGTCATAAGCGGGCTTGGGGGCGGCATCGGGCCATTGCTCCGGCCAATCTTTGTGGCCGTTCAAAGCCTTTGCGATCAGGTTGATCGCGCTGAAGCGTGTCATCCCTTGGTTCCTTCCAAAGGCATATAAGTGATCAACATCGTACACCCATTCTTGCTGCCGGCCCGGTGCTGTGTTCCCGGCATCCGCAGGACGAAATCGCCCGGACCATAGCTTGCCTCATCATCAAAAAAATCGCCATCGAGCACATAGATTTGCTCGATTTCATCATGCGCGTGCAACAGACCCAAAGGGCCGGGGTTCGCCCGCCACAGCATCGTGCGATAGCCGCGCGCGTCATCGATCAACGACAGCGTTTCGCTGTCCGACGGCCAATCACGCGCAGCAATCTTCAACGAACCGGAAGGCGGCAATGGGGGCATCAGGACGCCTTGGTCAGCGCCGCCTTGGCGCGGTCGACGTAAAAGTCCTTGAAATCCTCGACCAGCTTTTCTTCCACGGCATATTGGCCGGGGCGATAGCCATCGGTGGAAATGCCTTGATGGTTGATTGCGGAGAAATGCCCGTCCTGCGTGTTGGTGGTGCGCCACAGAGCCGCGAGATGATCGGGATCATAATCGACGCCCTCCACCGCATCTTCATGGACCAGCCAGCTCGTCCGCAGCAGCGTCTTGTCAGCAGCGACAGGGGTCAGTGAGAAGGTGACAACATGGTCGCAGCAGAAATGGCTCCAGCTATTGGGCTGGGTCCAGACGGAGAGGCTGGAGCTTTCCGGCTCGGTGAACGGCCCCAGCAGCTTTTTGCAAGCGACCTTGCCGTCAATGGATTGGGTCACCGCGCCATTGGCGAGCGGCAGGCGCGCCATGCGGTGCCACCAGCCATCCGGGAATTCGATCAGTTCGCGGAAAATGCCCATCTGCTTCCATTGGTCGCGCTTGGCTTCGACCATCGCGTCAAACGCTTTGTCGTCGACAACGTCTTCCTCGCCATCTTCGGGCAGGCCCTTGCCAAAGCCATAGGTGCCAAGGACGCTGATCAGTTCCGGGTGGCCGCCATCGCAATGATAGCATTCCCGGTTATTTTCCATCACCAGCTTCCAGTTGGCGTCCTCGATATAATTGTCCTGCACTGCGACCTTGCAGCGTTCCAGATCGTAAATCGCAATCTGATCGACAATGTCCGCCTTCACCCGATCAATCGGCGGCGGATTGTCATCCATGCAGATGAAGATCATCCCGCCGACATTTTCCAGCGCAACGGGGGCAAGGCCATTGTCCTTCTTGTCAAAGCCTTCCGGCATGCCGCGCGCGGCGAGCAGGGCGCCGTCCAACCCATAGCTCCATTGGTGATAGGGGCAGGTCAGGCGCGGCGCGCGCCCGCGCTGCTCTTCGCACACGCGCGCGCCACGATGGCGGCAGCTGTTCCAAAAGGCCCGCACTTCATTGTCGCGGCCGCGCACGATGATGATGGAGTTATGCCCCACCTCAAACAGGAAATAATCGCCCGGCTGCTTCACATGGGCCACGGTGCAGGCATAAAGCCAGACCGACTTCAGCATCACCTGCGTGTCGAACTTAAAGGCTTCTTCGCTGACATAAAGGTCGCGGGGCAGTGTCATCCCCTTGCGGTCTTGGTTCAGCAATTGGGCGATAGGTTCAAAGCGGGACATGGGCTTTAGCTCCTGAGCGCGGTGTTGTCCGGATCATAGGGTGAATCCGGGATGATGGTGGCCTTGTGCAGCTTGCCAAGAATGGCGATCTCAAACTCGCCGCCTTCAACGGCAAGGTCAGGGCGGATCATCGCGAGCGCAAGGCTTTTGCCGACGCGCCAGCCATAGCCGCCCGAGGTTGCGCGGC
>JAHEGQ010000189.1:0-1590 GCA_024645025.1 Sphingomonadaceae bacterium | reverse complement strand
TCCCCGCGCATCGGCATCGGTCACGCCATGGACTTCTAGGGTGACCAGCTTGTTAGATAGCCCCTTGGCCTGCCAGGCCAGAAGCGCGTCCTTCCCATAAAAGCCCGGCTTCTTCAGGCTGATGAAGCGATCCAGCCCGCTTTCATGCGCGGAATATTCGATGGAAAGCTCCCTTGGGATCAGCTTGTAGCTCTTTTCGATGGCCATCGCCGTCATCGCGCGAATGCCAAAGGGCTTGATATCAAACTCTGCCCCCGCTTCCATCAGCAGATCGAAAATGTAGTTCTGCATCTCAATCGGGTGGTGGATTTCCCAGCCTAGTTCCCCGATGAAGTTGACGCGCAACGCATCGACTTGTGCCGCGCCAATGCTGATCCGCTGGCCCGTGAGCCACGGGAAGGCTTCGTTCGACAGATCGGCATCGGTCAGTTTCTTCAGCACATCGCGCGAGCGCGGCCCGGCCAGAACCAGCACGCCCATTGCCGTTGTCAGGCGCTCAAAAGTAACGGAGCCGTCGCGCGGCAACGCCTTTTTCAGATAATCATGGTCGTGCCGTTCGTAGGCGCCCGCCGAAACGAGATAAAAACGCTGCGGCGCGACCTTGTAGACGGTGAATTCGCTGCGGACGCCGCCCTTGGACGTCAGCAGATAAGACAAGGTTACCCGACCAACCTTTTTCGGCACAGCATTGGTCAGCAGGCCGTCCAGCCAGCTTTCAGCGCCGGGGCCAGAGATTTCGCACTTGGCAAAGGCGCTCATGTCCTGAAGGCCAACCTTTTCAGCGACGTGGCGACATTCATTGCCAACATGCTCAAAATAATTGGAGCGGCGGAACGACCATTTTTCGCGGATCGGTTCGCCCGGCACAACCGGGTGATTGTCGTTCAACAGGACGTCGGGCTTGTCGAGATCGGCCTCGGTCAGTTCATAGCCCTTGGGGGCAAACCAATTGGGGCGCTCCCAGCCAAACACCGAGCCAAAGACCGCGCCCAGATCCTTCATCCGATCATAGCAGGGCGTGCGA
The DNA here is from genome assembly GCA_024645025.1 of Sphingomonadaceae bacterium. GTDB lineage: Bacteria > Pseudomonadota > Alphaproteobacteria > Sphingomonadales > Sphingomonadaceae > Aquisediminimonas. Next base: position 566 of record JAHEGQ010000189.1, on the reverse strand, counting down.
CGCAGGGCGCGCGCAGCTTCGCGTTCTTCATCCGGGTAGTGAACGGTGAAGACCTTGGCATAGGCTTCTTCGTTCTTTTCGATCAGATAGCCGCGACCTGCATAATCCCCAAAGCGCCGCGGATCGACGCCCATCATGTCGATGCTCGGTTCACCTTCGACAATCCAATGGGCAAGCTGCCACCCGGCACCACCGGCGGCCGTCACGCCAAAGCTATGGCCTTCGTTCAGCCAGAAATTCTTCAGGCCCCATGCCGGGCCGACAATGGGGGATCCATCGGGCGTATAGGCAATCGCGCCATTATACACCTTCTTGATGCCGACTTCGCCAAAGGCGGGCACGCGCTCCATGGCCGCCAGAATATAAGGCTCCAGTCGCTCCAGCGCATCCGGGAAAAGCTCATATTCGCTGTTCGCCGCCGGGCCATCCACATAACAGGCAGGCGCGCCGACTTCATACGGGCCAAGCAACAGGCCACCGGCTTCTTCGCGCATATAATAGCTGGCATCGGATTCGCGCAGCACGCCCATTTCGGGCAGGCCCTGCTTTTTGCGTTCCATGATCGC
>JAHEGQ010000173.1 GCA_024645025.1 Sphingomonadaceae bacterium | reverse complement strand
CGCCATAAGCGCTTTGATCGGGTGCGCGCCCAGGTCTGCCGGGTGCAGCCCGGCCAAGCTGCCCTTTTTGCGGCCAATCGGGGTGCGAACGGCATCAATAATATAGGCTTCGGCCATGAGGGTTCCTTAAGCAAAAGTGTGTTCAGGGCCGATAGGAAGGCTGCCGCCAAGGACAGCCTCGTCAACCCTGCGAAGATGGAAAGCGCGCGATCCCCAAGCCCCGGCGAGCGCCCAACTGCGCTTCATCCAGAAGTGAAGATCAACTTCATAAGTATAGCCCATCGCGCCATGCGTCTGGATCGCGGTTTCGGCGGTCAGCATCGCGGCGTCGGTCGCAGCGACCTTGGCGTGGCTGATATGGACGCCAGCACTCTCCAGCCCATCCGCCAGCGCCTGCGCCGCCCGCCAGACCACGGGCTTGGCAAATTCTATCGCAACCGAACAGCTCGCCAATTGGTGCTTCAATCCCTGAAATGCCCCAATGGGTTGGCCGAACTGGGTCCGAATTTTTGCGTACTCAACCGCTTGAGACAGCATCGCATCGGCAAGGCCCACCAATTGTGCGGCGGACATAAGGGCGCCAAGGTTCAAGAGATGGTCGTCCCCTTCGTCGCTCGTCCCGAGCGAAGTCGAGGGACCCGGTGCCGACGTATCTCGACTGCGCTCGATATGAACGGAGAGATGACGTAAGGGGTCAACGCTCGTCAGCGCTTCCCCCGCGCCATCCGCGACCCATGGGTTGATCTGATGAGACAACGCCACCTTGCGCGTCCCCGCGACAATCTCTCCCAACCCGTCCGTCTTACCCTGCGCGACCAGCCAGGGGACACCCACAAAAGCGGTGTCCACCAGCGGTTCGGCCAAGCAGGCACGGCCGCATTCCGCCGCGATCAACGCCGCGTCGACAAGGCCAAGGCCCAGCCCGCCTTGCGCTTCCGGGACCAGAAGGCCCGTCAGCCCCATATCAACAAGGCCCTGCCAAATCGCCGGATCGCGGTTCCCGTCCGCATCCAGACGCCGCAGAACCTCTGGCCCATGCGTGCCAGCCAGATAATCGCGGACCGTTTCGGCGAGCGTCAGCTGGTCTTCGGTGAAAAGCATATTCATGGCGTGTCGCTCCTCAACCGGCGCCCACGCGCGGAAGGCCCAAAAGCCGTTCTGCGGTGATGTTGCGCTGCACTTCGTTCGATCCGGCATAAATTGGACCCGATAGCGAGAAGATATACCCCTCCAGCCATTGGTTGACGCTGCCGTCATCGAACCGCTTCAGTTCGGCATGGGCGCCCAAAAGCTGCATCGCGGTGCGGTGCATCGACCGGTCCAGTTCCGACCAGAAAATCTTGTTCAGGCTCGCTTCGGCCCCAATTTTGCCGCCGGCCATGATCTTTGCCGCCACAGCATAGGTGTTATAGGCATAGGCTTGAGCCGCCATCCAGGCCTGCATCACCGCTTCACGCGCGGCGGGCGATGCCTCAGCTTCATGCTGGCGATAAAGGTCCACGAGCCGCTTGGCCGTTGCCTGAAACCGCCCCGGTGATCGCAGCATCAAGCCGCGTTCAAACCCGGCCGTCGCCATCGCGACATTCCAGCCTTCGCCTTCGCCAGCCAAGCAATTCTCAACTGGCACGCGCACTTCGTCAAAGAAGAGTTCGGCAAAGCCCGTGTCGCCGTGCAACTGACGGATCGGACGCCGGGTGATGCCCGGGCTGTTCAGATCAAACAGAATGAAGGTCAGCCCCTTGTGGCGCTTGCTGTCCGGGTCTGTCCGAAAAATGCCAAAGCCCCAATCGGCAAAGGCCGCGCGGCTGGACCATGTCTTTTGACCGGTGATGACATAATGGTCGCCATCCCGCACCGCCTTGGAACTGATCGCCGCCATGTCAGACCCGGCCCCCGGTTCCGACCATGCCTGCGCCCAGATGACCTCGCCCTTGGCCATAGGTGTCAGGAAGCGCTGCTTTTGTTCTTCGGTCCCGAATTCCATGATCGTCGGGCCCAGCAGGAAGATGCCGTTCTGATTGGCCCGATTGGGGCCGCCCGCACGGAAATATTCTTCCTCAAAAATAAGCCATTGGATCAGGTCAAGGCCACGCCCGCCATAGGCTTCGGGCCAAGTGACCATGCCCCAATTGCCGCTGGCCAGCGTGCGTTCCCACGCGACGTGCTGATCATAGCCTTCGCGGCATTCCAGCGTGACAAGCGGTTCCTTGGGCACATTAGCTTCCATCCAAGCCCGTATTTCTGCACGGAAAGCCTGTTGTTCGGGCGTGTAGGTCAGTTGCATCAGAATTGAGCCGCCTTGCCCGTTTCAACAAAGGCGTCCCGCGATTTCTGGGAATCCTCGTGCATGTACATTTCCAGCGTAAAGCCCTGTTCCCAGCGATAGCCGCGGTCCACATCACGCGGCTCCAGCCCGTTCAGGGCTTCCTTGGCGATGACAAGCGCCTTGCGGCTCTTGCTCGCGATGACAGCACAAAAGGCGCGCGCTTCTTCAACCAGTTTTTCGCGCGGAACGATCTTTTCGACCGCCCCCAAACGATAGGCTTCCTCTGCCGGAATATTGCCACCCGTAAAGAAGGCGGCCCGCACCTTATGCAGCGGAAGCATGCGGGACAAATGGCTCGCCCCACCCATCGCGCCGCGATCCACCTCAGGCAGCGAAAAAAAGGCATCGTCGGCTGCAATGATGGTGTCGCTTGCCCCGCAAATGCCGATGCCGCCGCCGATGACAAACTTATGCACGGCGCTGACCACTGGCACCTCGGCATCGCGGATGGCCTTAAAGGTCAGGTAATTGCCCCGGTTCAGCACGGTGATGCGGTCCGGATGTGCCTGCATTTCCTTGATGTCGACGCCCCCGCAAAAGCCCCGCGCGCCTTCTGCGGCGCGGATCAGAACGCAGTTGACGTCCGGGTTTGACGCCGCCTTGGTGATGATCGCGGGGAGCGACATCCATGTCTCGCTGTCAAAGGCGTTGACGGGCGGCACGTCGAAAACGATTTCGGCGACCCTGTCGCGAATTTCGATCGTAATGGGCATCTCTAACCTCCGTTTGTGTCGAGCGCAGTCGAGACACGCCGCTTGGGTGATGTTCGTGTCTCGACGTTGCTCGACACGAACGGTTGGGTGAGCGCGGCAATCCGGGCGCGCGCCTCAGTTTCGATGGACGCAAGCAGCTCAGCGCAGCTTGGCAAATCCTTCAAGCGCCCAGCGACCACGCCCGTGGCCATCAGCCCGTGTTCGGCATCGCCCGACACAACGGCTCGCTGGATCATCACCGGCGCGGCAGCCGCCATCATCGCCTGCGCCAAAGGCATTTCGCCATGCGCGGTCATGCTTTTGGCGGTTGCCATAACTTGGCCCCAGCTCATCCCCGTCTGGCGCTTCATCTCCAACCCGGCCTCCAGCGCACGCAGCCACATGGCGAGCGTTCCTGAGGCTTCGATGCGCTTTAACAGCGGGTTCAAGATCATGCGCTGCGGGATGCCATCGACCTTGGTGGAAACCGCGATATCGCCCGTCCCCGCCTTTACATAGGCCGCTTTGGGGGCTGCGGGCACCGGGCTTTCCGCCGTCATCAAAAAGCGTGTACCCATGGCAATGCCAACGGCGCCATAGGCCAAAGCCGCCGCCAGGCCGCGGCCATCGCCAAAGCCGCCCGCAGCCACCACCGGCACATCAACGGCATCCAGCACCTGCGGCAACAGCACGGTGGTCGGCACGGCACCTGTGTGGCCGCCACCTTCGCCGCCCTGCACCGTCACCATTTCACAGCCCAGCTGGACCATCTTTTCCGCGTGCTTCACTGCCCCGACGGTTGGGATGCACAAAATGCCCGCATCGCGGAACCGACCGATCATCTTGGCATCTGGCCCCCGCCCAAAGCTGACCGCGCTCACCCGGTCCTTATTGGCAAGGATGATCTCCACAATCTCGGCCGCACCGGGTTGGAAACTGTGGAAGTTGACCCCAAAATTATGGGGCGTCAGGTCGCGCAGGCGGGCAATTTCTTCCCGCGCCTCTTGGGGCGACATCACGGCACAGGCCAAAAAGCCAAAGGCACCCGCGTTGCTGGTGGCCGCCACAAGCGCCGGCTTGGCGACCCAGCCCATTGCAGTCTGGATCACCGGCAAGCGGCATCCCAGCCGCTGCGTCAGCGCCGTTGCAAGAATATCGGTCATCAGGCCTTTTTGGCCTCCGCCTTATTGGATGAGGCAGCAGACTTGCCGCTGACGCCGCCAATCGAATCCCCGGTGACCAGATCATTCTGGGCATGGGCAAAATGGTGCATATGGAATACGGCATCCATTGCCGCGCGCTTGCCGCGCAATTCTTCCACATGGTTGATCGCTTGTTTGGTCAACCAATTGCCAAGCCGGCCTTGCCCGGCGAGCTTATTGGCCCAAGCAGCGGTCGCTTCCCGCAATTCATCGCGGGCGACAACCTTGTTCACCATGCCAAAGCTATAGGCGCGCTCGGCGTTCATCCGTTCGCCCAACAGAAGGAATTCCTTCGCGACGCGCGGCGGCAATTCATAGGCATGGGCGAAATATTCCACGCCCGGAATGCCCATCAGCGGGTTCACCGGATCCTGAAAAAACGCATCTTCCGACGCGATAATCAGGTCGCACACCCAAGCCAGCATCAGGCCACCTGCGATGCACGCGCCCTGCACCATCGCGATGGTTGGCTTCG
>JAHEGQ010000162.1 GCA_024645025.1 Sphingomonadaceae bacterium | reverse complement strand
TCCAGCCCCATAGGCTTCGCGCCCCCTTGGCAAATCAAAACATTTCGGGGTTCGCCAGCGCCGGTAAAATTGAGCCCAGTCTTGAAACCACGCCCATGGCTGTCGACCGCGCAGGGTCCGAAATCGCCCTATCCACAGGCCGTGCACGGCTCGTCTCACTGCCCATGGCTGTATCCGACATCATGATTTCAGACCCTGAAGTCGCGGATGTCCAAATGCGGACACCCCGGCAAGCATATATTCTCGCCAAAAAGGCGGGGGAAACCAGCCTGTTCGCTGTCGCGCCCTCGGGCAAGATTATCTATTCGGCCAATCTGCGCGTTTCAGACAATATCGAGTCTGTCGGTGAAATGCTGAAGATGGCGCTGCCCGAATCCCAGATCACCGCGACACCCATGAACGGCATTTTGCTGCTGACGGGCGTGGCCGCCTCGCCAAAGGACAGCCAAGAGGCGGAACGTCTTTCAAAGGCGCTGGTCGGATCTGGCGTTGAAGTGGTCAACCGCACAAAAACCGCGACGCCCGTGCAGGTCAGTCTTCAGGTCCGCATTGCCGAAGTAAACCGGACCGTCGTGCGCAACATTGGCGTCAATCTGATGTCGCGGGATACAACGGGCGGCTTTCTTTTTGGCGTGGCGCAAGGCCGGCCTTTTGGCTCCATCGGCAACAGGGATCTCAGCAGCTACCCGCAAGGGGACGCGTCAGCCCTATTCAAACAAGAACCCGGCACCGTAATGCTGCCAATGGACCCGATCACTGGGGCCTTCATCCGCCAGCCAGGCACGCAATATAGCATAGACGATCTGGGCCAAGGTGCGGGACGCACCAATTTGGGCATTGCGGGTAAATTGCTTGGCATGGACCTAATGGCGGCAATAGATTTAGCTGAAAATCAAGGTCTTGCGACAACCCTTGCCCAACCCAATTTGACAGCTGTTTCGGGCGAAACCGCAAGCTTTTTGGCTGGCGGTGAAATTCCGATCCCGACCTTGGCTCAATTAGGCCAAGTGTCTGTTGAGTATAAACAATATGGGGTGAGCCTCGACTTCACGCCCGTTGTTCTTTCGGACGGACGCATCTCCATTCGTGTGCGGCCAGAAGTCTCTCAATTGACGGCTGCCGGCTCTGTTCAAATCAACGGCTTCAGCATCCCCGCCTTGTCGACGCGCCGCGTGGAAACCACCGTCGAACTTGGGTCCGGGCAAAGCTTTATGATTGGTGGCTTGATGCAGAACGGCCAGAACAACACCATCGATAAAGCCCCCGGACTTGGTGACCTGCCGATCTTGGGCAACTTGTTCCGTTCCCGTGAATTTCGCAAGAACCAGACCGAACCGGTGGTGATCGTCACGCCCTTTCTGGTCAAACCTGTGTCAGCGAACGACATCAAATTGCCAACAGACGGCCTTTCCGCCGCCGGTGATTTGGAACAGTTGATCCTTGGCAGCTCTTATTCCGGAAAAACGGGCGCAGAACGGCCCATGCCCAGCGCAGCACCCGCCGTTACACGCGCTGCGCGTTCCCCTGCGGATGGGGGCACTGGCCGCTTCTCCGACCCGGCGCGTCCATCCTCGCGAGGCGGGGCTGAACGAGGAAAGAAGCGAGATCTGAAATCCGCTAGCCCGGGCTTCGGCCAATGACACAGGAGACGCATATGCCGCGGATTGCCTCTTTCCGCTTCGGCACTTTGAACCGCCGTCGGGCAGCCGCCGCACTTTGCCTGGGCCTTGGGCTGAGCCTTGGGCTGTCAGGATGCGGGGTCGATAATCGCAGTGTGGAATCCGTGCACCAGCCGGTTGTGCAACGCACCGACTATACGCTTGATATCGCGGTATCAGACGGACTGTCAGAGGCCGAAGCCAAGCAGGTCAGCGCCTGGCTGAATGGGCTTGAACCCGGATATTCAGACACAATTTCAATTGACGCCAGCTTTGCCGTGCTACCGCAGCAGACGGCCGTGCAACTTGCAGAGCTGGTAGCCCAATATGGGCTCAAAATTTCATCGCCGCCCCCCGTAACACAGGGCAGAGCTTTGCCTGGTGACGTGAGGATCATTCTCAGCCGGCAGAGTGCCCAAGTTCCTGGATGTCCTGACTGGCGGCGCCCCTCTTATGCGACAGGCGCCGGACAGACCCTTTCCAACTATGGCTGTGCGACCAATGGAAATTTCGCCCAAATGATTGCGGATCCGTCAGATTTGCTTTCCGGCCGCAAGGACAAGTCCGCAGATCCCAACCCAACATCGTCCAACGCGATTAAGGCGTTTAGCGCGGGATCTGCGGCCAAAAGCCAAGTCTCGCCAGCGAGCACGGCGGGGCCAAAGTGACTGCGGCTTGGCCACATATTCGCGCCGCGCAAACCAAGCGCGATCGCTTTGCCGCTTATCTTTGCGATGAAGCGGCGACCGAAGCCGTGCGCGCCATCTGCGCGGAGCTGGACTGGCCATTGGACAAGATCGAAACCGGCGGATTACGCACAGCGGTTCAGTCGCTTTCTGTCATGGCAAGCCCCAGTATTTTGCTGGTTGATCTATCCGACTGCACGGACCCTTTGCGCGATATCAATGCGCTTGCCGAAGTATGCGAGCCGGGCACAATCGTCATCGCCGCCGGACAGGTCAACGATGTCCGGCTATATCGGGATCTGATCTCTAGTGGGTTGCAAGACTATCTGCTCAAACCCTTTCATCCAGACCTGCTTCGTGATGCCTTAAAGCACGCCTTCTTGATCCTGACCGGGCCCCGACCTGATGACGCCATAGCCGCACGCCCGCACAAATCGATCACTGTCACAAGCGCAAGAGGCGGCTGTGGCGCCTCTATGGTTGCGACCGCCCTTGCCGACAATATGGCCTCCCAAAAAGGCCTGACGACCGCCTTGTTAGACCTAGACGTCCATTTCGGAACAGCCGCTTTGTCGCTGAACCTAGAGCCCGGTCGGGGATTGAGCGAAGCGATATTGAACCCGACACGGATTGATGGCTTGTTTCTGGAACGCGCCATGGTGGCAGCGGGGAACAAGCTTTCTATTCTTTCAGCTGAAGCGTCGCTCAATCAGCCAATCCTGTCTGACGGGACGGGCTACCGTGTGTTGCAAGATGAAGTGAAGAATATTTTTGAATGCACAATCAGAGACACGCCCCGAGACTTGTTGATCTACAACCCAGAATTATTGGCAGACGTGCCCCAATTGGTCATTGTCTCTGAACTGACTTTGGCGTGCACGCGCGACGTTTATCGTCTGCTCCACTGGCTCAAGTCGACCGCCCCGCGCACCGAGGCGCATATCGTCTTGAACAAGGTGGCAGGCACCGGATTGATTGAACTGACGCAGCGTGAATTTGAAGATACGATCGAAGCCAAGGTAACAAGCGTTCTTCCCGAAGACACCAAATTTGTCCGCCGGGCCGCAAAGCTTGGCGAAACCCTTTCCCATACCGGCGCCTCACATCGATTGGTGGCCGAGATTGAGGCCTTGGCGTCGCATCTGCTGACCGATGCGCCGAGATTTGAAGAACAAATGGGAGCGACAAAACACGGCGCCACGGGCCTGTCCGCATGGCTTGGTCAGTTGGGGAACCTATTGCCGGGCCGGACAAAGGCCGCTTGACGAGGCGGCCGTGATGCAAATTTTTCTGATTCTGTTGGGGTCGACCCTAAGCCTTGCGATGCTAGTGCTTGCGCTGATTGGCAACCCAAGCCACGCCAGCGCCCAGACGCGCCTAAAGATTTCAAAAGAAAGGCTATTGGAAGATACCCCGCTGCCAAGTTCCTTGCCAGAAATGGAACGATCCGTCGTCTGGCGCGATGCGGGCAATCGCGTGGCCAGGTTCATTCCAAATCATGTCGATCTTCAAGCTCAGTTGAGCCGGACCGGCTTTCCAATCAGCCTTGATCAATATGTTGGCGCATCTGCTGGGCTGTTTCTGATCCTCTTCCTGCTTCTATGGGCCGCTAAAGCCCCCCTGCCGTTGGCGTTGGGGGTTGCTTTGCTGATCGCGATCCTTCTCCCCAAGATGGTAATCAATAACCTGATCCGGCGCCGCGTGGATCAGTTTATCAGTCGGTTGCCCGATGCGTTGGACCTGATGGTCCGTGGCCTGCGATCTGGGTTTCCGATCTCGGAGGTGATTGATCTGGTGGGTGCCGAATTTAATGGCCCCATCAGCGTCGAGTTTAGCAGCATCGGCGACAAAATGCGGATCGGGCAAACGCTGGAAAACGCGCTTCATCAGGTACAGCAAAAGCTAAACATTCAAGAGTTCAGCTTTCTTGGCATCGCCATCACAATCCAGCGCCGAACGGGCGGCAATTTGGGCGAGTCCTTGAACAATCTGTCGGACGTCTTGCGCAAGCGCGCCCAAATGCGCTTGAAAATTGCTGCTCTCACGTCTGAGGCCAAGGCTTCTGGCTACGTTGTCGGCGCCCTGCCATTCCTCGTCACCGCGGCGATCAGCTATACCAACCCAGGTTATCTGGCCCCCTTTCTAACCGATCCCAGGCTGACCATGGCGGGCATTGGCGGCCTAATCTGGATGGGCATTGGCGGCTTTATCATGGCCAAAATGGCCGACATGAAGATTTAGGGCAGAGGTCAGCCATGCCACAAACTTTCTTGGGCTTCAGCACCCCTGACCTGATGAGCGCGATCTCTTTGATCATTGCGTTGAGTGCGTTTCTGATCGTGTTTGTTCGAAATGCGGACGGCAGCAAGGTTAGGATGCG
>JAHEGQ010000160.1 GCA_024645025.1 Sphingomonadaceae bacterium | reverse complement strand
CGGGGTCGGCATGGGTTGTCGCGCGGCTGGTTTCAAAGCAGCCGCCTTGATCAATGGCGATGTCCACAAGAACGGCGCCCCGCTTCATCGTCTTCAACATCTCGCGCGTCACCAGCTTGGGGGCAGCCGCACCCGGCACCAGCACCGCACCAATTACCAGATGTGCATTGGCCACCGCCGCCGCAATCGCCGCCTTGGAGGCATAGGCGGTCTTGATTGAATTGCCGAAATGGGTGTCGAGTTCTGCCAAGCGATCATTATTGATATCGTAAATCGTCACGTCCGCCCGCAGGCCGACCGCCATTTGCGCGGCATTCAGGCCAGACACCCCACCGCCAAGTATGGCCACCCGGGCCGGCGCCACGCCGGGCACGCCGCCCAGCAAGATACCGCGCCCGCCCTGTTCTTTCTCCAGATAATGCGCGCCGACCTGAACCGACATCCGCCCGGCCACTTCCGACATTGGCTTCAACAGCGGCAAGGATCGGTTGGGCGATGTCACGGTTTCATAGGCAATGCAGGTCGCGCCTGATTTCATCAGACCCAAGGCCTGCTGCTTGTCAGCGGCCAAGTGCAGATAGGTGAACAGCGTATGCCGCGCCTCCAGCATAGCGATTTCCGCCGGTTGCGGTTCCTTCACCTTCACGATCATGTCGGCCGCGCGAAACACCTCGGCAGCGCTGCCCAGGATTTGAGCGCCAACGGCCAAATAGGCCTCATCGTCAAAATCAATGCCTGCACCGGCGCCGGTTTCAACAAAGACCTCATGCCCGGCCGCCACAAGTTCAGCTACGGATGGCGGTGTCAGGCCGACCCGATATTCGTGAACCTTGATTTCCTTGGGAACGCCGATCTTCATACCCGTCTCCATCCTTGCTCGTATCTGCGGATACTATGTCAGAAGCGGCTGGAAGTGCTTGCAAAGATGCACTGGAAAACATCTCAATTTGCCTATATTATCCTGTTTAACATAATTTGATCAGGATTTTTTTGCGAATGGATGCCATTGATACGAAAATACTTGCGGCCCTTAATGTCGATTCTACGCTGACCAGCGAACGGCTGGGTCAAAAGATAGGCCTATCGCCTTCGGCCGCGCATCGGCGGGTCAAACAACTAGAAGAGGCCGGGCATATCCTTGGCTATGGCGCCCGTCTGTCACGCGCCGCGCGGGGAATCCGGCGACGGTGTTTGTCTCTGTCACCCTGATTGATCAGCGGCGCGAGACAATGGAACAGTTTGAGGCTGCGATCCGCGACGAACCTTTGGTTGCCGAAGCGCATTTGATGAGCGGCGAATATGACTATCTCCTCAAAGCCGACGTGCCGGAAACCGACAGCTTTGAACGCGTCCACCGCGAGGTGTTGGCAGCGCTGCCGGGTGTCCATCGGCTTGTGACCCATTTCAGCCTGAGGGCTGTCATTTCGGCGACCTAGGCCAACGCCCTTTACGCCGCCAAGGGCAGCCTTAGGCGGACAAGGAGGCCGCCCATATCTTCGCTTTCTTCCAGCGCGACTGTTCCGCCGTAAATCTCTGTCACATCGCGGACAATCGCCAAGCCAAGGCCAGTGCCGGGCTTGGATCGATCCAGCCGTACGCCGCGGTTGAACAGCCGCTCCCGATCTTTTGCAATAATACCGGGGCCATCATCTTCCACCAGCACTTCGGCAAAGTCGCCATCGCGCTGCACGGTCACAAAGACACTGCCGCCGCCATATTTCGCTGCATTTTCAATTAAATTCCCGAGGATTTCATCCAAATCCTGCCGCTCTATCCGAACCACCAGTTCTTTTTCTCCGGCCAAGTCCAGCCGAACCTTGTCATACAGGCGGGCAACGGCACGTTCGACCGATTGCAGGGACGGCCAGATATCGGCCCGACTTTGGGATTGTCCCCGCCGACCAACGGCGCGCGCGCGGGCCAGATGGTGGTCGACCTGTCGACGCATCGTCGCGGCTTCCCGCATCACTGTTTCGCCGAGATCAGGGGACTGCGCCGTTGCCGCATTCATGATCACTGTCAGCGGTGTTTTAAGGGCATGGGCCAAATTGCCCGCATGTTCACGCGCCTCTTCGGCCTGCGTCTCATTATGCGCTAACAGACCGTTTAACTCAGAAACCAGTGGCGCCACTTCACGGGGGAGGGCACGGGCCTCAATCCGGCGCGCCCGCCCGGCACGCATATTGGCAATCGCAACCTGCAATTTGCGCAGCGGCCAAAGGCCATAAAGGGTCTGCAAGGCCGCCATGCCGATCAAGCCAACGCCCAACAGAACAAAGCTTTTCAGCAAGGTGCTGCGCAGCGTCTTGATCTGGCTGTCCAGCGTTTCGCGCCCTTGGGCAACCTGAAAGCGCCACCGCGTTTGAGACGTGGGCAAGTAAATGTCGCGCTCCACGATCCGCAGTTGTTCGTCGGGAAATTCATTGCTGTCGTAAAAATGGGCTTTATCGTCGCCATGTGATGGGTTGATCCGCAAAGCCTGATCCCACAGCGATCGCGAGCGGAACAAGTCATAACCCGACCCACTGACTTGCCAGTACATTCCTGAATAAGGCTCCAGAAATCGTTGGTCGCCCAAGGGACGGTTCAACCGGACCTCACCATCCGGCCCGATTTCGGCAGACGCGATCATTTGCGTCATCACATATTCCAGACCGGCATCGAAGTTATTTGTGACCGCCGTAGTCAAGACGCGGTCCAGCGCAATCCCGCCGCCCAGCAACAGCAGCGAAATCCAGCCCGCCGCAATCAGGATCATGCGCCGACTAAGCGACGCTCCGGGCCGCGCGGACTGTTTTTCCCCCGCTTGTGTCATCCTAGCCGGCCGGATCTTCCAAACTATAGCCCAGCCCGCGGATGGTCGTGATCACATCTTGACCCAGCTTTTTACGAATTCTCGTCACAAACACTTCTATCGTGTTGGAATCCCGATCAAAATCTTGATCATAAATATGTTCAATCAGTTCCGTCCGGCTGACCACCTTGCCTTTATGGTGCATCAAATAGCTGAGGAGCTTATACTCCTGTGCCGTCATCTTCACCGGCTCTCCGGCCAGCGTGACGCGGCCGGAACGGGTGTCCAGACGGACATCTCCGGCCACAAGTTCTGAAGAGGCATTGCCCGACGCGCGGCGGATCAAGGCCCGCAACCGCGCGATCAGTTCCTGCGTCTGGAATGGCTTGGCCAGATAATCGTCCGCGCCCGCATCCAGCCCAGCCACCTTGTCCGACCAGCTGTCACGCGCGGTCAGGACCAGAACGGGCGTGACCTTGCCTTCTTTGCGCCACCGGTCGAGAACGGTCAGACCGTCCATTTCCGGCAAACCTAGATCCAGGATCACCGCGTCATAGGTTTCGGTTGACCCCAGATAATGGCCATCCTCACCATCCGTCGCCAGATCAACGGCATAGCCATTTTGCTCTAGCGTCGATTTTAGCTGACGACCAAGCGTGGGTTCATCCTCGACGATCAAAATCCGCATGGCGGCCCCTTCTATTCGGAGTGTTTAAACTAGGGTCAATTCCCGGCTTGGGCAATAATCTGCCCGGACCGACCATCGACGTCGATCCAGATCACAGTCGACCCGCGCACGAATTTCAGGCGGTAACGCAGAGCATCCGAATCATATTCGGCCCCGATATAACTGGCGCCACGCCGCTTCATCGCGGGCACCACATTGCCCTCAATATCGCGCAAGGAATGGACCGAGCCCCGCCGGGTAGCGCGCATGGCGGCATCCTGCTCATCCCGGCGGCTCATCTGCGCTAGGGCAGGCTGCACCAGGACGATGGCAAGGATAAGGGAAGCAAGGCGCTTCATCGAGGCGTTGAAGTCTGTCACGGTTTCAGCGATTAGCATCCTGAATTGAATAAGCGATGAATGGATGTGCACCCGACAGGCTGCACCGCCAGACCTTAACCCGGTTCAGGAATATGTCAGCACCAGTTTTGAGTTATGAGGGCCTTGGGCTCGTCCAGGGATCGGGATGGCTGTTCCGCAACCTTGATATCTACGTCGGGGAACGCGATCGGCTCGCGCTGATTGGGCGCAACGGCGCGGGCAAGACCACCTTGTTCAAATTGCTGGCCAACCGCGTCGAGGCGGACGAGGGGCGGCGCACCATCGTGCCGGGCACCAATGTCGTCTTGCTGGAACAAGAGCCAGACCTGACAGGCTTTGCGACGCTGCGCGACTACACCATTTCTGGCAACGGCGCCCCGCCGCTGCACGAGGTTGAAGCCATTGCCGGGCAATTGGGCATCGACCTTTCGCGCGAGGCGGCCACTGCATCAGGCGGGGAGCGACGGCGCGCCGCCATTGCCCGTGCCTTGGCGATGAACCCCGATGTCCTGCTGCTCGACGAGCCAACCAACCATCTGGATTTGGCGGCGATCGACTGGCTGGAAGATTGGCTCAACCGCTTTCGCGGCGCCTTTCTTGTGATCAGCCATGACAGGACGTTCCTGACGCGCTTGACCAAGCAGACGCTTTGGCTGGATCGCGGTAATGTCCGCCGTGCCGAGGTCGGCTTTGGCGGCTTTGAAGCCTGGCAAGAAAAAATCTACGCCGAAGAGGCGCGCGCCGCCGAAAAGCTGGATGCCAAGCTGAAGATTGAACTGCACTGGTTGCAGCGCGGCGTAACGGCCCGGCGCAAACGCAATCAGGGCCGGCTTGAAAAACTGGGCCAGATGCGCGCCGCCCGTGCGGCCATGATTGGCCCGGCAG
>JAHEGQ010000153.1 GCA_024645025.1 Sphingomonadaceae bacterium | reverse complement strand
GGCAGTAAAAGGGACCCATCGCGGATTGAGCGGCCCCGCAACCGCTGGACCCTTCACGCGTGTAAAAGACGATCTTGGGCGCTTTATACTGGCCCGCGGGAAACGCCTTGGCCCATGTCTGGTTGGCCGAGGCCAGCACCTGACAGGAATATTTACTCGCCGCATTTTCGTCGCACCCCCGTCCGACCGCTTGGCCAGAAGGTGCTGTTTGCGTTGGCGACACCGACGGACTTGGCCCAAGGCCCAGCAACGTCAACGGGTTCAATCCCATGACAAAGGCCAACACGATCAGCAGGAGGAGGCCGCCACAACCCAGCCCCCGCGTGAAAGGCAAGAGCGCCAGCAGCGGAAAGCCGGCGCCGCCCATTCCGCCTAAGCCGCGCTGATCCTCAACATCAACGCCAGATGTATCCATATCGTCGAGCCGCATGGCCTGATCCTTGTCTGTAACGGAAAAGACATTGCACCGGCCGCCCTTGCGATGCAATCACAGGCCATCAACCCGCAGGAGTAAGCCATGATCCTCAAAGGCAAGACCGCCCTCATCACCGGTTCCACATCGGGCATTGGCGCGGCCTGCGCCACCGCGCTGGCGCGCGAAGGCTGTTCGATCATGATCAATGGCTTTGGCGATGCCGATACCATTGAGGCGCAGCGCAAAGACCTTGAGGCACTCAGCGGCGCCAAGGCGCTCTGGTCGGGGGCGGATATGCTGAAGCCCGACGAGATCGCCGCCATGGTTGAGCGTTGCCATGCCGAACTGGGTGGCCCCGACATCCTGATCAACAATGCCGGCATTCAGCACGTTGCCCCGGTCGATCAATTCCCGCTCGACAAATGGGACCAGCTGATCGCGATCCTGCTGTCCGCGCCCTTCCACGCCATGCGCGCGGCGCTTCCCTTTATGAAGGACAAGGGCTGGGGCCGGATCATCTCCACCGCCTCTGCCCATTCGATCGTCGCGAGCCCCAACAAATCGGCCTATAATGCCGCCAAGCATGGCCTGATGGGCTTGACCAAGACGGCTGCGCTGGAAGTCGCGCAACAGGGGATCACCATCAACTGCATCTCACCCGGCTATGTCTGGACGCCGCTGATTGAAAACCAGATCCCCGACACAATGCGCATCCGCAACATGTCGCGTGATGAGGTCATCAACGATGTACTGCTGGCCGCGATCCCGCAAAAGAAGTTTGTGATGCCCGATCAGATCGCCGCCATGGCGCTGTTCTTGTGCCGCGATGAAGCGAGCGCCATTACCGGCAGCAACATGGTCGTCGACGGCGGCTGGACCGCACAATAGGGGCCAAGGGCAGAAAAGGGCGAGCCTTTTCTGCCTCTATCCCTAACGCAAATCCGGCGGCGTCGCCTCAGCCTTCAGCATGGCGATCGCCTCGTCGACCGCCATGATCCGCTGGCCCTCAGTGCCGAGCGTGCGGATGGCGACCTTGCCTTCTTCAGCCTCCCGCATCCCGACGACCAACAGGTGCGGGACCTTGGCCAGCGAATGTTCGCGCACCTTGTAATTGATCTTTTCATTGCGCGTGTCGGTTTCAACGCGAATGCCCGCCGCTTCCAGCTTCGTTGCCACATCCTTGGCATAGCCATCGGCATCAGACACGATGGTCGCAACCACCGCCTGCACCGGCGCCAGCCAGACCGGGAAGCGGCCCGCAAAATGTTCAATCAGGATGCCGATAAAGCGTTCATAGGACCCAAAGATCGCGCGATGGAGCATGACCGGACGATGCTTTTCGCCATCTTCGCCCACATAGGTCGCGTCCAGACGCTCCGGCAGCACACGGTCGGACTGGATCGTGCCCACCTGCCATGTGCGGCCAATCGCATCGGTCAAATGCCATTCCAGCTTGGGCGCATAAAAGGCGCCTTCGCCGGGCAGTTCTTCCCAGCCATAGTCGGGCGTCGCCAGCCCAGCCTCTTGCACGGCGCGGCGCAATTCCTCTTCGGCCTTGTCCCAAATCTCATCGCTGCCAAACCGCTTTTCGGGGCGGAGCGCCAGCTTGATGGAATAGGTGAAGCCGAAATCCTTGTAGATCCGGTCCGCCAGCTCACAAAAGGCGCGGACCTCCGCCACAATCTGGTCTTCGCGGCAAAAAATATGCGCGTCGTCTTGCGTGAACTGGCGCACGCGCATCAGGCCATGCAGCGCGCCATGCGGTTCGTTGCGGTGGCAGCAGCCATTTTCATAAAGGCGCATCGGCAGGTCGCGATAGGATTTGATGCCCTGACGAAACACCATGACGTGCGCCGGGCAGTTCATCGGCTTCAGCGCCATCCAATCGGCCTCGCCCGAAATCACGGGGCCTTCATCCTCGGTGTTCGGCACCTCATCTGGGATGACGAACATATTTTCGCGATATTTGCCCCAATGGCCCGATTGTTCCCATTGGCGCGCATCCATGATCTGCGGGGTCTTCACTTCCAGATAACCCGCCGCATCGATGGCGCGCCGCATATAGGCTTCCAGCGCGCGCCAGATGCGAAAGCCATTGGGATGCCAAAAGACGGAGCCATGGGCTTCCTGCTGCAAATGGAACAGGTCCATATCCAGCCCCAAGCGGCGATGGTCGCGCTTGGCCGCTTCTTCCAGCCGGGTCAGATGGGCGTCGAGCTGCTTTTTGTTGAGCCAGCCGGTGCCATAGACGCGTGAGAGTTGCGCATTTTTCTGATCGCCACGCCAATAGGCACCCGACACGCGGGTCAGCTTGAACGCCGCCGGATCGAGCTTGCCGGTTGAGGCAAGATGCGGTCCCCGGCACATATCCATCCACGTGTCGCCAGACCAATAGACGCTGATCTCTTCACCCTCGGGCAGTTCAGCGGCCCATTCGGCCTTGAAGGCTTCACCCTCGGCGCGCCAACGGGCAATCAAATCTTCGCGCTTCCACACTTCGCGGCGCAGCGGCTTATCGGCGGCAATAATCTCGCGCATCTTCGCTTCAATCGCGGGCAAGTCATCCTCGGTAAAGGGGCGCTGCGGCGCGAAATCATAATAAAAACCGTCATCGGTCGACGGGCCAAAGGTAATTTGCGTGCCGGGGAACAGCGCCTGAACCGCTTCGGCCAGAACATGGGCAAAGTCGTGCCGGGCAAGGTCAAGCGCCTCTGCCTCGTCCCGGGTCGTCACCAGCGCCAACTCAACATCGCCGTCCAAGGGGCGGGTCATGTCGCGCAATTCTCCGTTTACACGGGCAGCGATGGCGGCCTTGGCAAGGCCAGGTCCAATGGCGGCCGCCACATCGGCAGGCGTGCTACCCTTGGGCATTTCACGCACGGAACCATCGGGCAGGCTGATTTTGAGCATCTCGGTCATGGCGGCGGCTATGCCCTGTGCAGGCCGATCAATCAACCAGTGCCTGCACCAAGATCTTTCAGGGAACCAAGATTGTATCGACAGCTTCTGACGATAAATCCGGATAATCCAGCGTGTAATGCAGCCCGCGGCTTTCGGGGCGGCGCAAGGCAGACCGGATGATCAAATCGGCCACTTCTACAAGGTTGCGCAACTCGATCAGGTCGGGCGTGACACGGAAATGGCTGTAATAATCTTCCACTTCCTGCCGTAACAGGTCGATGCGGTGCTTGGCGCGTTCCAACCGCTTGGTCGTGCGGACAATGCCCACAAAGTTCCACATGAAGTGGCGGATTTCCCGCCAGCTTTGCTGGATGACGACTTCTTCGTCGCTATCGGTCACGCGGCTTTCATCCCATGGCCGAATTTCGGGCGGCGGTGGCAGGCTGTCCCAACGGGCGAGAATATCGGTGGCGCAGGCATCGCCAAAAACAAGGCATTCCAGCAGCGAATTGGAGGCAAGCCGGTTGGCCCCATGCAGGCCAGATTGGGTTACCTCGCCAGCGGCATATAGGCCCGGCGCATCCGTGCGGCCATGAATGTCCACCAAAACGCCGCCGCAGGTATAATGTTGGGCCGGGACAACGGGGATCGGCTCTTTGGTGATGTCGATGCCCAGCCCCATCAGCTTGTCATAGATATTGGGGAAATGACCGCGGACGAAATCCGGTTCCAAATGGCTGATGTCGAGATGGACATAATCCAAGCCCAGCCGCTTGATTTCATGATCGATGGCGCGGGCCACAATATCGCGCGGGGCAAGCTCTGCCCGGTCGTCAAAACGGGGCATGAAGCGTTCCCCCGTGGTCGGGATCTTCAACTGCCCGCCCTCACCGCGCACGGCCTCGGTAATCAGGAAATTCTTGACCTCCAGATTGTACAGGCAGGTCGGGTGGAACTGCATGAATTCCATGTTCGACACGCGGCAACCCGCCCGCCACGCCATCGCAATGCCATCCCCGGTCGCGCCGCGTGGGGCGGTGGAATAGAGATAGGCCCGCCCGGCCCCGCCACAGGCCAAAATCGTTGCGCGCGCGGTAAAGGCCTCAACCTGACCGGTCGTTCGGTTGAGCGCATAGACGCCATGAATGCGACCACTGGTTGAAAAGCGCATCTGGTGGCGGCCAAGGATCAGGTCGATCGCCACACGGTCGGGCACCAAAGTGATATTGGGGTGGTCGCGCGCGGCCTGCTCCAGCGCCTGCTGCACGGCAAGGCCCGTCGCGTCATGAACATGGACGATCCGCCGGTGCGAATGCCCCCCTTCCCGCGTTAAATGCCAGTGCTTGTCCGCACCCAGATCAAAAGGCACCCCCAGATCAGCCAACCGACGGATAGCGTCGGGGGCCTTTTCAACCACATATTCAACCGTCTGCCGA
>JAHEGQ010000144.1 GCA_024645025.1 Sphingomonadaceae bacterium | reverse complement strand
CCAGCTGGTCAATTTGGGCCGGCGCGAAATCGCCGAAGCCGCGGGCCAGTCCAACCGCTTCCTCGATCGCCCGGTGCGGGCGATGGACCGGGATGCAGGCGTTGGGGCCGACCTTGCCGAACTGCGCCGCACGATTGAAGATCTGGACCCCGGCAAGAAGGACGATCTGTTTACCCGCAAAAAGCTGTTCGGGATCATCCCTTGGGGCAGCAAGATGCGGGATTATTTTGACAGCTATAAATCAAGCCAAGGCCATATCGCCTCCATCCTGTCGCACCTTGCCTCGGGCAAGGATGAGCTTTTGAAAGACAATGCCGCCATCGATGTGGAGCGCCAGACGCTCTGGGCTGCCATGGGTCGGCTGGAACAAATGATCCATGTCTCCAAGGCGCTCGACGCCAAGCTGGAGGCAAAGGCCGCCGATCTGGACATTGAAGATCCGGCCAAGGCCAAGGCCATCCGCGAAACAGCCTTATTCTACACGCGCCAACGCACGCAGGATTTGCTGACGCAGATGGCGGTGACGGTGCAGGGCTATCTTGCGCTGGATCTGGTCAAGAAAAACAATGTGGAGCTGATCAAGGGTGTGGATCGGGCCTCAACCACCACGGTCGCGGCGCTGCGCACTGCAGTGACCGTTGCCCAAGCATTGGTTGGCCAAAAACTGGTGCTGGAACAGATCACCGCGCTCAACACCACAACCGCGAATATCATCGATTCGACGGGTGAGATGCTGAAAAACCAGACGGGGCTGATCCATGAACAGGCGGCCAGTTCCACGATTCCCGTTGAAACGCTGCAACGCGCCTTCCAGAATATTTACCTGACGATGGACCAGATCGACACCTTCAAGGCCAAGGCGCTGGTGTCGATGAAGACCACCGTCGACACGCTGGAAATCGAAGTCGAAAAGTCGAAGGGCTATATTGCCCGGGCCGAAGGCCAAGCGCAGGGTGCGCTGGAAGGCGCCCCCGCGTCCCCCTTCACGCCGGTGGCGTAACAATAGGCCATGCGCAGCGACGATGTTCTTGCCCGGGCCGAAGCCGCGCTTCAGCGGCATGGCGGGCGGTCTCGCCTGCAACAGCGGACCGTGTCGCGCATGGTCCAGGCCGGAAAGATCAAGGCCAAGCGGTTTGCATGGCTAACCGTGGGCTTTCTGGTTGGTGTGCCGCTTTTTTCGCTGCTGGTTACGCCCATCGGCCTGTTGGGCTTTTTACTGTCGATCATGGCGTATTTTGGGTTGGCGTTGGCGGTTGTGCTGGCGCCTGCCGTGCGGGACGTCCCAGTGGCTGATCTGCCCACCGCCCCGCTAAAAGCCCTACCCCTTTCAACCGAGGCCTGGCTGTCCGGCCAACGCCGCGCCCTGCCCCCACCCGCCCAGAGGCTGGCCGACGGCATTGGCCTGAAGCTGGAACAGCTTGCCACACAAGTACAAGCCTTGGATGAAAAGGAACCTGCGGCCCTCGAAGTCCGCCGCCTGATCGCGGACGACTTGCCCGAACTGATCAATGGGTATTTGCGCGTCCCGGCCCATTTGCGCCGCGAAGGGCTGAACGGGATGAGCCCAGACCGGCAATTGGTCGAAGGGCTGGGCGTCGTGGATGCCGAGCTTCAGCGCATGAGCGAACAATTGGCCAGCGGCGATCTGCACCGGCTGGCAACACAGGGCCGCTATCTGGAGCTGAAATATCAGGGCGACCCCAGCTCCTAAGCGGATCGACATCCCGCTTGTGCTTGCTTTTCCCGTCCCTTTGCGCCAATGGCCGCTCTCCCCGAAAGGGGAATCGAAGAAAGCCGGAGGGGCGTTCGCATGGGGCGGCGTCAGCGATCGGCAGGGAAAGGCAAGCTTTATGGCTCTTTACGAGCACGTATTTCTTGCGCGTCAGGATCTGGCTCAAGCCCAGGTGGACGCGCTGGCGGCAACCGCCACCACCATCATCGAATCGAATGGCGGCAAGGTTTCGAAGACCGAAACCTGGGGTCTTCGTACCCTCGCTTATAAGATCGCGAAGAACCGCAAGGCCCATTATGTGATGCTGGCCTTTGAAGCGCCGGGTGACGTTGTTGCCGAACTGGAGCGCCAGACGCAGATCAACGAAGACGTGCTGCGCTACATGACCATCAAGGTCGATGCGCATGAAGCCGGTCCGTCGGTGATGATGCGCAAGGGTGAGCGCGACCGCAAGCCGCGCCGCGACGACGAACAAGAATTCTAAGGAAGGCGACAAAACATGGCACGCCCATTTTTCCGTCGGCGCAAGAGCTGCCCCTTTGCTGGCAAGAACGCGCCCAAGATTGATTACAAGGACGTCCGTCTGCTTCAGGGCTTTGTCTCGGAACGCGGCAAGATCGTCCCGTCGCGCATCACCGCGGTTTCTGCCAAGAAGCAGCGTGAGCTGGCCCAAGCCATCAAGCGCGCCCGCCACATCGGGCTTCTGCCCTTCATCGTGAAGTAAGGAGCACAACCGATGGACGTTATCCTTCTTGAACGCGTCGAAAAGCTTGGTCAGATCGGCGACGTTGTCACCGTGAAGAACGGCTTTGCGCGCAATTATCTCTTGCCGCGCAACAAGGCGCTCCGCGCCAACGAAGCCAATCGCAAGCTGTTTGAAGCCAATAAGGCGAAGATCGTTGCCGACAACGATGCCAAGCGGACAGACGCGGAAGCGGCTTCCAAGGGCATTGACGGTGCATCGGTGACGCTGATCCGTCAGGCATCGAACACCGGCCAGCTTTACGGCTCGGTTGCGGTGCGCGACGTTGTCGAAGCGCTGGTTGCTGATGGCAAGAAAGTCACCAAGCAGCAGGTCGTGCTGGATAAGCCGATCAAGGCCATTGGCGTCTATGACGTCAAGGTTTCGCTGCACCCCGAAGTGTCCGTGACCGTCAAGGTCAACGTTGCACGGTCGCCGGAAGAAGCCGACCTTCAGAGCCAGGGCGTGGATATCCTTGCCCAGATGTTCGAAAAGGATGTGGCCGGCTTTACCGAAGACTTCGACCCGAATGCCGAACCCGGCACGATTGCGGAAGAAGCCTCGGACCAAGCCGAAGCGGCTGCGGACGACGCCGAATAAGCCTTCGGCTTTTCGGTTCGACGAATACAGGAAAAGGCCGGCCTTCGGGTCGGCCTTTTTCTTTTGGAAAACCATGCCTAAACTGCTGGTATGAAACTGAAGTCTACCAGCATTGACGTCCGTAACACGCTGACCGCGCTTGGCATCGCCCCGACATCTTTGACGCACGGCGAAAGGGCTGTCCTGTCGCCCATCGACGGGGCCATTGTCGCGCAGGTTGACGATGCCACCCCGGCGCAGGTGGAACAGGCGATTGCCGCGTCCGAACAGGCCTTTGCGGATTGGCGGCAGGTTCCAGCGCCGGTGCGCGGAGAATTGGTGCGCCGCTTTGGGGTTGCGCTGCGGGCGCACAAGGAAAACCTCGGTCGCCTTGTCACGCTGGATTGCGGCAAGCCCCTGTCCGAAGGGCTGGGCGAAGTGCAGGAAATGATCGATATCTGCGATTTCGCGGTTGGCCTGTCCCGCCAGCTGTACGGCCTGACGATCGCCAGCGAACGCCCCTTGCACCGGATGACAGAGAGCTGGCACCCCTTAGGGCCGGTCGCCATCATCACCGCGTTTAACTTTCCGGTCGCCGTCTGGGCATGGAACGCCGCGCTGGCGCTGGTATGCGGCAACCCTGTCCTATGGAAGCCCTCTGAAAAGACGCCGCTCACGGCGCTTGCCGTGCAGGCCATTTTCGATTCGGTCGCGCGCGATTTCGCCGAAGCCCCGGCCCATCTGTCCCAAGTCCTTTTGGGCGGCGCGGAAACCGGGGGCCTATTGGCGGATGATCCGCGCATCCGGTTGGTATCGGCAACGGGCAGCACCCGCATGGGCCGCTCTGTGGGGCAACGCGTGGCCCGCCGCTTTGGCCGCGTCCTTCTGGAACTGGGGGGCAATAATGCCGCGATCGTGACGCCCAGCGCCGATCAAGACCTTGCGCTTCGCGCCTGTGCCTTTGGCTTTATGGGCACCAGCGGGCAACGGTGCACCTCTTTGCGTCGCCTGTTTGTGCATCGGTCCATCCATGATGATTTTGTAGAGCGCCTAAAGGCGGCAGCGGCCTCGATCCGCATCGGCGACCCGCGCGATCCGACAACCCTGATGGGACCGTTGATCGACGAAGAGGCGGCCAGCAGCTTTCAGGATGCGATCTCGGCCGCCCGCGCCTTTAGCGGCCGCGTCACCGGCGGCAAAAGGCTGGAAGGGCCCGGTGTTTATGTTTCCCCCGCCATTGCCACCATGCCCCGCCAGCAAGGTCTGATGCTGGACGAAACCTTTGCCCCGCTGCTGTATGTGTGCATCTATGACCGGCTGGAAGATGCCATCGGCCTGCAAAACAGCGTCGCGCAGGGCCTGTCCTCTTCGATCTTCACCAATGATCTGCGCGAGGCCGAACTGTTCACCTCTGCCACGGGAAGCGATTGCGGGATCGCCAACGTCAATATCGGCACGTCCGGCGCGGAAATTGGCGGCGCCTTTGGTGGCGAGAAGGAAACGGGCGGGGGCCGCGAATCTGGATCGGACAGTTGGAAGGCCTATATGCGCCGCCAGACCAGCACGGTGAATTACGGCGCGGCCCTGCCCTTGGCGCAAGGCGTCACATTTGATCTTTAGCAACCGCCCAAGCCGGGATTTGCCATTCCGGCACGATCATGGTCTAGGCGGAATCGATTTCCCTCGCTAAGGCCCGGCCATGTCTCAGATCACACCCGAAA
>JAHEGQ010000137.1 GCA_024645025.1 Sphingomonadaceae bacterium | reverse complement strand
TAAACCCACGCCGCTTGCCCGACAGCTGAATCGGCCAACGCATAGCCCAAGGTTTGCGGACGGGTGGATTGCTGCTTGGAATAGCCTGAGTCCCAATTCTGATAATGTTGAAGCGCGGCCAGCGCCTGCAATTCGCGCGGGTCCGGGTTTTGCATCGCTTCGGCCGTTGGCCGCGCCATAGGCATATTCACATGAATGCCAAGGCAGCCCTGCGGGGCCTGCCCGCCAATCGCGCTGGTGACGGCAGAGCCCCAGTCTCCCCCTTGCGCCACCCAATGGTCATAGCCCAGCCGTTGCATCAGCACCGCCCAGCTTTGGGCGATCTTTTCCACGCCCCAGCCCGTCGCTTTGGGCTTATCCGAAAAACCAAAGCCCGGCAGCGAGGGGAGCACGAGATGAAACGCATCTTCCGCCTTCCCGCCATGCGCCACGGGATCCGTCAACGGCCCGATCACCTTCATGAATTCCAGCACAGAGCCGGGCCAGCCATGGGTGATAATCAGCGGCAGGGCGTTGGGCTCTTTGGAGCGGATATGGAGGAAGTGGATGCCCAGCCCATCAATCTCTGTCTTGAATTGGCCCAGCGCATTCAACCGCGCCTCGCAGCGCCGCCAGTCATACCGATGCCGCCAATGGTCCACCAACGCCCTGACCTTCGCCAAGGGGGCCCCTTGCGACCAATCCGACACCAACTCCGCCTCTGGCCAACGTGTATGGTCGATCCGGCGGTGGAGGTCTTCCAGCGCACTTTCAGGAATATCGAGTGTGAACGGGTGAATGGCATCCGACATGGCAACTCTCCAGCTTGTTTGTGCCTTCTGACACAGGGGCTGCCCTTCGCGCAACGTGCCGCGCGCAACTCGGGTCTGGACAATGCAGCTTCAAAATCGCATAGACCTTCTCATCATGATCCTTCGGTCGGCCCTTCTTCTTCTTCGACTTACGCGCCCTTAGGCGCGTGATGTTCCGCGTGCTTTAGCCACGCAACGCTGCCTAAGGGACACCAGACCACCCCCAACCGGCTTTGAAGAGAAGACCCATGCTGCGCAATCCATCGACCAAATATCGCCCTTTCCCGCAGATCAACCTGCCCGACCGGCAATGGCCCAACAAAACGATCACCAAGGCCCCGCGCTGGCTGTCCACCGACATGCGCGACGGCAACCAAGCGCTGATCGACCCGATGGATGCGGAAAAAAAGACCCGCTTTTTCGACCTGCTGCTGAAGGTTGGGCTGAAAGAAATCGAAGTCGGCTTTCCGAGCGCCGGCGCGACTGAATTTGATTTTATCTCGGGCCTCGTCACCTCAGGCCGTATCCCTGATGATGTCGCCATTCAGGTGCTGACCCAATCGCGCGAAGACCTGATCCGCACCAGCTTTGACAGCCTGCGCGGCGCCCGCACCGCCATTGTCCACCTGTACAACGCGGTTTCGCCTGCGTGGCGCAAGATCGTGTTCCAGATGGAACAGGCCGATGTGAAGAACATCGCGATCGCTGGGGCCAAGATCATGCGCGACGAAGCCGCAAAGCAGCCGAACACCGATTGGCGCTTTGAATATTCGCCCGAAACCTTTTCAACGGCGGAACTGGATTTCAGCCTCGAATGTTGTTCGGCCGTGATGGACGTGCTGCAACCGACACCGGAAAAGCCGATCATCTTCAACCTGCCCGCCACCGTAGAGGCGGCAACGCCCAATATCTACGCAGACCAGATTGAATATTTCAGCCGCAACGTGCCAAACCGCGACGCGGTAGTTATCAGCCTGCACGCGCACAATGATCGGGGCACCGGCGTTGCCGCGACCGAGCTGGGCCTGATGGCCGGGGCGGACCGCGTTGAAGGCTGTTTGTTTGGCAATGGGGAACGCACGGGCAATTGCGACCTCGTGACGGTCGCACTGAATATGTACACGCAGGGCGTTGATCCCGGCCTTGATTTTTCGGACATCGATGAAGTCATCAAGACGGTTGAATATTGCAACCAATTGCCCGTCCATCCCCGCCATCCTTATGCGGGAGAACTGGTGTTCACCGCCTTTTCGGGCAGCCACCAAGACGCGATCAAGAAAGGTTTTGCCGCCCAAGAGGCGCGCAATGATGATCTGTGGGAAGTCCCCTATCTGCCGATTGACCCCGCCGATCTGGGCCGCAGCTATGAAGCGGTCATCCGCGTCAACTCGCAGTCGGGCAAAGGTGGCTTCGCCTGGGTTCTGGAACAGGATCAGGGACTGAAGCTGCCCAAGAAGATGCAGGCGCATTTCAGCCGCCATGTGCAGGCGATGGCCGATGAAACCGGGCGCGAACTGCACGCCGGCGATATTTGGGATGTCTTCCAGCGCGTCTATTGCCTCAACACGCCGCAGCATTTCCAACTGGTGGATTATGAGGAAACGCGCGGCAGCAATGGGGAGCGCATCTTTGCCGGCAAGATCGCCATTGATGGCCGCGAACAATCGGTCAGCGGCCGCGGCAATGGCCTTATATCCTCCGTTGTCTCGACGATCCGTGACAGCTTTGGCGTCACGCTGGACGTGGCCGATTATACCGAACACGCCATGGGCCATGGCACCGCCGTGCGCGCTGCCGCTTATGTCGAATGCACCACGCCCGAAGGCAAAACCGTTTGGGGTGTCGGCATTGATGAAGATGTGGCCACAGCCAGCGTCCGCGCCGTGCTGAGCGCCGCCAACGCAGTTCAGGGCTAACATGGGCTATAGGCGGCCGGAAGACCGGCCGCCGGACGGCTAAAGCCCCCGCCCCCATCGTCGTTAACGGCCTCAGAAAGCCTGCCCATAGGCTGACAGGCTGGTAAGAGACGGAAACGATGGTTCACACAGGGTATGCGGCGGACGGCGTTTCGAGCCCTGTCGCTTTCTGCCCAATTGGCGGAAAGCCTGTGCGCCCGCCCGCGCGCCTTGCGGGGGCAGCCGCGCCGATCGACTTTCTCAAATTGGTTCAAATCCGGACCGCCTTGTCGCGCGGCACATATGCCATCAACAGCCGCGCCATTGCCGATGCCATTGCCCAACAGGCGCATCTGTGATGCCCAATAGGGCGCTTCAAAACCTGATCGCCTGCCAAACAGCGCTGATCCGCGCGCTTGATGCCGGCGATGTCTGTGCGATGGAAACCGCGACGTCGCTTGTCGCCCGGGCGCTGGAGCAGGTGCGATCCCATCTGGTTGAGACCCAAGAGGACCGCCGGGGTCTGGACCTTGCGCTGCGTCAGGCAGAGGCCGCGCGGAAACGGGTCAATTTCCTGACGGATCAAGGGAAGCCACCGCACGATCCTTTGACACTCCGGCCCAGCCAAAGGGTCATCCGAGGCTATAAAACGCCCAGAAAACAAAGCCTCAAACGCACCGCCTGAAAACTGGCACAAGCTTTGCTGATCGCTTTCCAACTTTCATTCGGGGAAAGCGTAAATGACCCAAATCGTCCAAATCTCTGCGCCCAAAAAGACCAAGCTTCCGGCCTTATCAATGCCCAACGACGTCCAAGCACGGATCACGCAGACGATCCCGCTTGTGCGGCGGATTGCCTGGCACGTCCATGCGCGCGTTGCTTCTGCCATTGAGGTGGAGGACCTCGCCCAGATCGGCATGATTGCGCTGGTTGAGGCAGCACGGTGCTATGAAGATCGCGGCCATGCCTTTTCCACCTATGCGTCCCTGCGGATCCGCGGCGCGATGATCGACCATCTACGCAAAGAGGCGCGCATCGCCCGCTCAGCGATCAAGCACCGCCGCGACGTGGAGGCAACCCGCGCCAAGCTGGAACAACGCCTTCGGCGCGCCCCCAGCGACCTCGAAATGGCCACCGAAATGGGACTATCCCTTGGCACCTATCAAGACCTCGCAGCGGCCATCCAGCCCTTGCGCGATACGGCGCTGGACGATGCCTATTCCGACCATTTGATGGTCTTTGCCGACGCCGCTGAGCTGCCGGATGCCGCGCTTTCCCGGGCGCAATTGGCAACGGCGCTACACCGGGCGGTTGACCAATTGACGGAACGCGAAAAAACCATCCTTCAGCTCTATTTTGTGGAAGAGCTGAATTTGGATGAAATCGGGATGGTGCTGGGCGTTGGGCCAGCGCGGGTGTGCCAAATCAAAAAGGCGGCGCTGACAAAGATGCGCGCCTTGATGCCGGACGATGCCGATGACTAGAAGAAACTCGCCTTGATCCCATCAATAACAAACTGGGCGGCGAGCGCGGCCAGCACCACGCCCAGAACCCGCGTGATCATGGCCTCTACCCGATAACCCAACAGCTTCATCATCGGTGCGGCCGCCAACAACGCCCCCAGATTGACAAGCAGAACGGAAGCCAAGGCCGATAGGACGATCAGGCTTTGTGTTACCCCCTGCGATCGGGCGGTCAGCAGCATGACAGAGGCGATCGACCCCGGGCCCGCGATCATCGGGATCGCCATGGGGAAGATGGAAATATCTTCGTGCTCGGGATCGGCTTTTACGTCTTCAGCCCGATGGGTGCGACGCTCGGTCCGCTTTTCAAACACCATTTCCAACGCAATGAGAAACAGCATGACGCCGCCGGCGACGCGAAACGCATCAAGGCTGATGCCCAAGGCACCCAAAAAGGCTTCCCCGAAAATCGCAAAGGAAAACAGGATGATTGCCGCGACAAAGGTGGATCGCAGCGCCATGGCCCGGCGATGGCTTTTGGGGCTGCCCCCCGTCAGGCTGGCAAAGATCGGCGCACAGCCGGGCGGATCAATGACCACGAAAAAGGTCACAAATGCCGACAGGAAGAGCGCGAGCATGACGGGTCCTGACT
>JAHEGQ010000134.1:1253-4816 GCA_024645025.1 Sphingomonadaceae bacterium | reverse complement strand
CGGCGGCGTCGGCACGATGGACGAGTTATGGGAAGCGATCAGCTGGGCGCAACTGGGCTATCACGCAAAACCCGTCGGCCTGCTCAACGCCGCAGGATTTTATGATGGCCTGCTGGATTTCAACGCCCATATGGTCGCGGTCGGCTTCATCCGCCAACAGCATAAGGACATTCTGATCGCGGATGCTGATCTTGATCGGCTGCTGGCGCGGATGGCGGCCCATGCCCCGCACCCAACGATTTTGGCGATGAAGGCAGACGACCTCTGACCGCGCGCCCTCTTGATCGTGCTGCGCTGGTGGCACACGCGCGGGACAGCATCGCGCTGGGGTCCCGTTCCTTTGCGCTGGCATCCAAGCTGTTCGCGCCGGATGTGCGGGAACGGGCGTGGCTGCTCTATAGCTGGTGCCGCAAATGCGATGACATTGCCGATGGGCAAGACCATGGCGGGGCGCTGAGCCGGGTGGATGATCCGCAAGAGCGGCTGAACTTTCTGCGCGACATGACGGAAAAAGCGCTGGCCGGGAATGCGACAGGCCATCCGGCCTTTGACGCGCTGGCTTTGGTGGTGGCGGAATGCCGCATCCCGCCCGCCTGGCCGCGCGACCTGGTCCAAGGCTTTGCCATGGATGCCGACGGCTTTGCGCCGCGCAATGCCGCAGATCTGTTGACCTATTGTTATCATGTCGCGGGCGTCGTCGGCCTGATGATGGCCTGTATCATGGGAGTCCCGCCCGAGGATGAGGACACGCTGTCGCGCGCCAATGATCTGGGCCTTGCCTTTCAGCTGGCCAATATCGCGCGCGACATCAGCGAAGATGCCGATGCGGGGCGCTGCTATATCCCCGCCGAATGGCTGGCGGAGCAGGGCATCCCCCCCGGTGAACATATGAAAACACATCACCGCCCGGCCATGGCGCTTTTGTCGGGGCGGATGGCCGCAATGGCGGCTGATTATGAGGCAAGCGCCCGCATCGGCGCGCAACGCTTGCCCTTCCGGTCACGCTGGGCGGTGCTGGCAGCCGCTGGCATTTATGGCGACATCGCGCGCGAAGTCGCGCGGCGAGGGCCTGCGGCTTGGGACCACCGCGTTGTCACGTCCAAGGCGGGGAAGCTGGGCTGGGTCGCCCGCGCACTGCTTCAGGCAATCTGACCTCCCCACCCGTTTTTCCGACTTTGCCTTGTCACGAGCGGCGGATATAGATGGCCTATGTCTTCCATCCGCCCTTGGCGCGATATCGCGCGCCGCAAATCCCGCCAGATCATGGTCGGCGCCGTCCCCGTTGGCGGCGATGCCCCCATTAGCGTCCAGACCATGACGAACACGCTGACCTCTGACGCCAAGGCGACGATCGACCAGATCCGCCGATGTGAGGATGCAGGCGTGGATATCATCCGCGTCTCTTGCCCGGACGAAGCCTCGACCGCTGCGCTGAAAGAGATTGTCCGCGCCGCGCGCGTGCCGGTGGTTGCTGATATTCATTTCCACTATAAGCGGGCGCTGGAAGCGGCGGACGCGGGCGCGGCGTGCCTGCGCATCAACCCAGGCAATATCGGCAGCGCGGATCGCGTGAACGAAGTCGTCAATGCCGCCAAGGCCAATGGCTGCGCCATCCGGATCGGCGTGAACGCAGGCAGCCTGGAGAAAGACCTGCTCGAAAAATATGGCGAGCCTTGTCCTGATGCCTTGGTGGAATCGGCGCTCGATCACATCAAGCTGCTGCAAGACCGCGACTTTCATGAATTCAAGGTCGCGGTGAAAGCCTCTGACGCGTTTCTGGCCGTGGCCGCCTATATGGGCCTTGCCGAAGCGGTGGATTGCCCGCTGCATCTGGGCATTACCGAAGCGGGCGGCCTGATTGGCGGAACCGTGAAGAGCGCGATTGGCATCGGCAATCTGCTCTGGGCTGGCATTGGCGACACGATCCGCGTGTCCCTGTCGGCCGAGCCGGAAGAAGAAGTCCGCGTTGGCTATGAAATCCTGAAAACCTTGGGCCTGCGCACCCGGGGCGTGCGGGTTGTTTCCTGCCCCAGTTGCGCGCGTCAGGGCTTTGACGTGATCCGGACGGTCCAGAAACTGGAAGACGCTTTGCAGCACATCAAAACGCCGATGTCGCTCTCCGTCCTTGGCTGTGTCGTCAACGGCCCCGGCGAAGCGCGCGAAACCGATATCGGCATTACGGGCGGCGGCAATGGCAAGCACATGGTCTATCTGTCCGGCGTCACCGATCATCATGTCGAAGATGCCAGCATGATCGACCATATCGTCAAGCTGGTTGAGGCCAAGGCTGCTGAGATTGAGGCGGGGACGGCCGTCAGCATGGACACGCTGCACGGGAAGGCGGCATGAGCCTTTCCATTCGCGTCGCCACGCGCGACGATGTGCCGCTGATCGCGCAGTTTATCCGCGCACTCGCCGATTATGAAAAGCTGCTGCACGAAGTTCGTTTTGACGAAGCCGTTTTGGCGGAAAAACTGTTCGGCGCCCGGCCCTATGCCGAAGTACTGATTGGGGAAATCGACGGCGCGCCGCAGGGCTTTGCGCTGTTCTTCCATAATTTTTCGACCTTTGAAGGACGGCCCGGCATTTATCTGGAAGACTTGTTCGTAAACCCGCAAGCGCGGGGCAGCGGGCTGGGCACCGCCCTTCTTGCCCGGCTCGCCCAACTCGCGGTCCAGCGGGATTGCGCCCGGCTGGAATGGTCCGTGCTCGATTGGAACGAACCCTCTATCGGCTTTTACAAGGCTTTGGGCGCCAAACCGATGGATGAATGGACAGTCTTCCGGCTGGATGGCGATGCGCTTTCGGGGCTGGCCGCCAAGGCTTGAAACGCGATCCACCAGCCCCATTTAAGGCCCATGCCAGCGGTCCCTCCCCGCTGAGGTGAGACACTATCATGATTGACGTTCGTCCCTTTGCCAGTCTTGGCCATGCCAACCATGGGTGGCTGGATGCCCGCCATCATTTCAGCTTCGCCAATTATTACGACCCGGACCGTATGGGCTGGGGCGCGATCCGCGTGTGGAATGATGACCAGATTGGCCCGCAAACCGGTTTCCCGCCGCATGGCCACGCGAATATGGAAATCATCACCTATGTCCGCACCGGTGCAATCAGCCACCGCGACAGCCTGGGCAATGAAGGCCGCACCCCTACGGGCGACGTGCAGGTGATGAGCGCGGGAACGGGCATTCAGCACGCCGAATATAATCTAGAAACAAGCGACACCACCTTGTTCCAGATCTGGGTGATGCCGGATGCGCCCGGCGGCGCGCCCAGCTGGGGGCAGCGGGCCTTCCCGAAAGGCGACCGGGCAGGACAATGGGTCACGCTTGCCAGTGGTCAGGACGATGCGGAGGCGCTGTCCATTCGTGCCGATGCCCGCGTTCTGGGGGCGACGCTCTCTGCCGGTACACGCCTGACGCTGGACGCCGATCCGACGCGGCACCTCTATCTTGTCCCGGCGACGGGTGCGATCCGCATCAACGGCATACCCGCTGCGGCGCGTGACGGCATTGCCATCACCAGCGAAACCTGTCTGGACATCGAAGCGGTTGAAGAGG
>JAHEGQ010000134.1:0-1243 GCA_024645025.1 Sphingomonadaceae bacterium | reverse complement strand
CGCGCTGATCGGCTCACTCGCCCCATCAGCAAGGCCCCTACGTCATTGCGAGCGGAGCGAAGCAATCCAGTTTCTCCGGTCTGTCTTCTGGATTGCTTCGTCGCTTCGCTCCCCGCAATGACGGACAGGGTAAAGTCTAACCCCGCCGATAGTCCGCGATGATCTCCCCACAGGCGCGCAGCTCTTCCTCATGGCTTTCCTCGCGCCAGCTTTCCGCCAACGCCTCCGCTTCCCAGTGCAGCATCGCGGGATGGGCCAGAATATTGTCCACCCAAGCCTGCCCGGCCGGGCCGACATCCAGACCATAGGTCCGCACGCGAAAGGCAACAGGGGCAAAAAAGGCATCTGCCGCCGAAAACGCCGCCCCAGCAAGATAGGGCCCGCCAAAGCGCGATAGCCCCTCGTCCCAAAGTTCGCGCAATCGGGCAACATTGGCCTTGAGCGCGTCTGACATGGGCTTGGGCTTGACGCGCACGCCAACATTCATCGTGCAATCGTTGCGCAGCGTGGCAAAGCCCGAATGCATTTCTGCTACCGCACATTGCGCCCAACTGCGGGCATCGGCATCGGTCGGCCAAACGCCTGTATGGCGATCTGCCAGATAGAGGACGATGCCCAGTGAATCATAAATCGTTCGCCCTTCATGGCGCAGCACGGGCACCTGCCCCGTGGGCGAAAAGCTGCGAAAAGCGCCATAGTTGCTGGGCGCGGTAAAGGGTTCAACATGATCCTCAAACGCAAGGCCCAGCGCCTTCATCAAAAGCCAGGGCCGCAGGCTCCAGCTGGAATAATTCCGGTTTGCCGTGATGAGGGTGTACGCCATTCAACGCTCCAATCCGATGGGCCGATCCAGATCCGCCTCGATATATTTGGATGCGCGCCAATAATGAAAGGCCGCCCAGACATAAAATAAGCTCGCCGCCCCCATGGCCGCCGCAAGGCCCGTTCCCGCCGCGCTGCCAGAATGTGCGAATGTATCGCTCATCCCGCCGATCAGCACCGGGCCAAGCCCCCCGCCCAACAAGGTATAGACAATATTGTTAAGGGCCGAGGCGGTCGCCCGCATGCGCGGGTGGAGCAGATTATGGAAGGTCGCAAAGGTCGGACCGAGATAGGCATATTGAACCAAGGCGGCGATGCCAACGAGGACAACCGCCGCCGCAGCACTGGTCCGGGTGATCGCCAGCAGGAACAAGGGGGCTGAAAGCGCCAGCGTAATGGCGGGCAGCAAGGCATGGCTCTT
>JAHEGQ010000129.1:806-4844 GCA_024645025.1 Sphingomonadaceae bacterium | reverse complement strand
AGTGCCTTTGCTTCGTCGTCCAGTTCACCCGATACCTGATCATCGCCCAGGATCATATCGGTATGGGCCGCGCCCGAGGGGATCATCGGGAAGCAGTTGGCAAGCTTTGCCACCACGCAGTCCACGATCACCGGCCCGTCATGCGCAATCATGTCGGCAATGCCCTGTTCCAGCTGGTCGGGCGTTTCGATGCGAATACCCTTCCAGCCATAGGCCTCGCCCAGCTTCACAAAATCGGGCAGCGCGTCGGAATAGCTTTCCGAATAGCGGCTGGCATAGGTCAGTTCCTGCCACTGGCGGACCATGCCCATATATTCGTTGTTGAGGATGAAGATCTTCACCGGCAGGCGATATTGCACCGCTGTGCCCAATTCCTGAATGTTCATCTGGATGGACGCTTCGCCTGCAATATCGATCACCAGCGCATTGGGATTGCCCAATTGCGCGCCGATGGCGGCAGGCAGGCCATAGCCCATCGTTCCCAAGCCACCGGATGTCAGCCACTTGTTCGGCGCTTCAAAATGGAAATGCTGCGCGGCCCACATCTGGTGCTGGCCAACCTCGGTCGTAATGATCGGATTTTGCTTGTGGGTCGCATCCCACAGTGCCTTGACCGCGGCCTGCGGCATGATCTCTGTGCTGGAGGCCGGGTAAGCGAGCGATTTCTTTGCACGCCAGCCGGCGATCATCGTCCACCAGTCGGCCAGATCAGGCTTGGGATGCTGGCGGGCTTTCCACAGCTTCACCATATCTTCCATCACCCGGCCGACATCGCCCAAAATGCCCAGATCGACCCGCACCGTCTTGTTCATCGAACTGCGGTCAATATCGACATGGATCTTCTTGGCGTTGGGCGCAAAAGCATCCAACCGGCCCGTGACGCGATCGTCAAAGCGGGCGCCAAGGCACAGGATCAGGTCCGCCTGATTCATCGCCCAATTGGCTTCATAGGTGCCGTGCATCCCCAGCATCCCCAGCCATTGGTCGCTAGAGGCCGGGAAGGCGCCCAAACCCATCAGCGTGGAGGTAACAGGGGCGCCCGTCACCCGCGCCAGTTCACGCAGAATCTGGCTGGCCGCCGGGCCTGAATTGATGATGCCACCGCCGGTGTAGAGGATCGGACGCTTGGCCTTGGCCAGCATATCCACAGCGGCTTCAATCTGCTTCACATCGCCCTTGACCTGCGGACGATAGCTGGGGTGCTGGATGCTGCCCGGCTTTTTATACGGGGCGGTCGCCACCTGAACGTCCTTCGGGATATCAATCACGACTGGGCCGGGGCGGCCCGTGGTCGCGATATGAAACGCCTCATGGACAATATCGCCCAGCCGTTCCGGCGATTTCACCAGATAATTATGTTTGGTGCAGTGGCGCGTGATCCCCACCGTATCGGCTTCCTGAAACGCGTCAGAGCCGATCAGGTGCGTTGCCACCTGCCCGGTGATGACGACCATCGGGATGGAGTCCATCAGCGCATCGGTGATCCCGGTCACGGCATTGGTCGCGCCGGGGCCAGAGGTGACGAGAACGACGCCCGGTTTGCCAGTGGCGCGCGCATAGCCTTCTGCGGCGTGGGTCGCGGCCTGTTCGTGCCGCACCAGGATGTGGCGGATGCGCTTTTGCTGGAACAGCACATCATAAATCGGAAGGATGGCGCCACCGGGATAGCCGAAAATGACGTCGACACCGAGGTCGTTCAAGGCCTCGATGAGGATTTCGGCTCCAGACATTTCCTTGGGCATTCACACTCTTCCCGGCTCGCGCGCGGCGCTGTGTTGCATCGCGGCAGATTTAAAGCAAGGCGAGCGCCCTAAGGATAATAAATATCTATGTCAACGCCTGATCGCGTAATATTATTGCTAAATTCAATATTTCCTTGTTATCTAATTCTCGTTCTATCCGAGGCCAAGCACTTGGTGGCTGGTTCCGAAACCACGTAAACTGGCGCTTTGCGTAGTTGCGGGTCGCCTGTTGACCTGCCGAGCGTGCTGCGTCGCGGGAAAGATTGCCTTGGATCAGCGCGGCGATTTCGGGCACGCCAATCGCCCGCATAACGGGCTGGTCAGGGGGAAGCTGACGGGCCAACAGGTGCGCCACCTCTTCCAGCCCGCCCGTTTCCAGCATGGACTCGAACCGGCGGTCGCACCGCGCATAAAGCCAAGGCCGCGGCGGCAGCAGGACCATCGGATGCAGGTTGATTTGGCCGCCGATCCCGCCGATGCGGGCGGCGTGCCAGTCGGCAAGGGGGCGCCCTGTTGCGCGAACCACCTCCAGCGCACGGGCAACGCGCGTTTTGTCATTGGCGCTCAGGCGCGCGGCGGCCACGGGGTCTTCCTGCGTCAAGGCCTGATAGGCGTCCGCCACCGCCATCTGGCGGACTGCGGCGCGCACGTCTGGATCAATGTCGGGCACAGGGGCGATGCCGTCCAGCAAGGTGCGCAGATAAAGACCCGTGCCGCCGACAAGGATGGGCAACCGGCCTTGATCGACGCTCAGCGCGATGGCTGCCTTTGCATCCGCTGCCCAGCGAGCCGCAGAACAGCTGTCCGCCCCATCGATATAGCCAAATAAGGCGTGTGGGGCAGAGGCTTCCTCTTCCGCGCTCGGCCGGGCAGACAGGATGCGCAAGTCGCGGTAAACTTGGCTTGCATCGGCATTGATGATCGTGGCCGGCGTCAGTCTTGCCAACGCCAGGGCTAATGCGGACTTGCCGCTGGCCGTTGGCCCTGCAATGAGCGCGACCGAGACAGGCTTATCGGACGATTCCATGTTCACAGCGACGCTCATAGCAGCGAACCAATTTGATGCAGGTGATATTTCTGCGGCAGCCGACCGGGTGGTGGCAAGCGGCGCGGTGGTCTTGGCGACCCGTTGGGTAGAGCCCGGCAAGGCGATCGACGTGGATTTTTCAGGCGATGCCATCGCAGTGCGCGCCGCGATGGAAGGCGCGTTTACCGCGACCGATGCGGTCATCCAGAAAACGGCAGATCGGGCGCGCAAGCTGATTGTGGCCGATATGGATTCCACGATGATCACCATCGAATGCATCGATGAACTCGCCGATTATGCGGGCATCAAGCCACAGATTGCCGAGGTGACAGAACGCGCGATGCGCGGCGAACTGGATTTTGAATCCGCGCTGCGCAGCCGGGTCGCGCTGTTAAAAGGCTTGCCGGAAAGCGTGATCGCCCAATGTCTGGCAGAGCGCGTCGTCATCATGCCCGGTGCTCGCGCGTTGGTGCGCACGATCCGCGCGCAAGGCGGGGCAGCGGTGTTGGTTTCCGGCGGCTTTACGCGCTTTGCAGACCCCGTTGCACAAGACATTGGATTTGATCGCGCCATCGCCAACCGTCTGGGCATCGACAATGGCTATCTGACCGGCGCGGTTGAGGGCGAGATTGTGGGTGCTCAGACCAAGAAGCAGGTTTTGGAGCAGACCGTCGCCACGCTGGGCCTTGCGCCACGCCAAAGCCTTGCGGTGGGCGATGGTGCCAATGACATCCCGATGATTGAGGTTGCGGGCCTTGGCGTCGCCTATCACGCCAAGCCGAAAACCGCCGCCGCGGCCCCGGCACGGGTGGACCATAATGATCTGACCGCAATCCTTTATGCCATGGGTTATCCGCGCGCGGCTTGGGCCGCGGCGGACTGATCCGACACGTCGCGGCGCTCTGGCCTAGGGCGCGATCACAAGACAATCCTGCCCTGCTGCCTTTGCTTGCCTGCACAGGCGCATGCCAGCAGCTCGATCAACCAATGGCCCCGCGCGCAGCCGGGTGACGGCACCCGCTTTTTCATAAAAGGGCTGCAAGCTGCCAAAGCCAGCCAGTCGCGGCTTGATCTTTTGCCATTGTCTGCGCGCGCTTGCGGGGTCGGCAAAAGCCCCCAATTGCACCCGCCACGCCTTGGCTGGCGCCGGGTGCGGTGCCGGTGTGTGTGCGGATATAGGGGCGTTACGTGGCGCCGATATGGGGCTTGGGCGCGGCGGAGGAAGCTGCGTTGAGGCGGGGGATGTCTTGATCGCAGCAGAGGCGGGCG
>JAHEGQ010000129.1:0-796 GCA_024645025.1 Sphingomonadaceae bacterium | reverse complement strand
CGGTTTGCATGGCAGGCGCTGGGGGAAGAGTGGGGGCCTGAGGCGGGGGGGGCAACGCTGCCCCGCGACTTGAAAGAAGCGACGTGGGGGCTGGCGCTTTTGGTGATGCTGGCGCGGGCAGAAGACGAACGGCCGGTGCGGGGGCTGCACTCTCCATTTTCTGGGCCAAAACGCGGCCGCGCTCTCGATCCTCTTGCGACAGATATCGATCCATTTCCGCCACGCGCAGGCGTGCGCGCTGCAGCCCGGCATTGGCGGCCCGTATCGAATAGGCATAGGCCGTCGCCCAATCGCGTGGGGCCAAATCTCCATTGAATAAAATCGTACCTAGAACAAATTGGGCACGGGCATCGCCCCGGTCTGCGGCTTGACGGATTAGTGGCAAGGCCGCTTTCTGTTTGCCGTTCTGGAACAGCACCAGACCCAGATTATCCTCAGCCTGACGATGGCCCTGATCGGCGGCCCGTCGATACCATTGCTCTGCCTGAATAAGATCAACTGGCACGCCCTTCCCGAAACGATAGGCCTGCCCCAGATTGAACTGGGCATCCGCATCGCCTTGGTCTGCCAAGGGCCGCCATGCGGCAATTGCGGCGGGATAATCGCCGCTTTCCCAAGCATCTATGCCCGACTTCACATCGGCCAAGGCGGGAGTGGAAATCAACGTCAGAAGAATTGCGGCCGCGGCCGCGTTTAGGGAATTACGCATGAACACCTCACTCTTACGCGTCCGGCAGGGGCTGGGGTGATTATAGACCTCCAAAGCCAAAGCCCGATCCGGCCCTATATGCCGATT
>JAHEGQ010000127.1 GCA_024645025.1 Sphingomonadaceae bacterium | reverse complement strand
AATGCTGGCCGAAACGCTGGGGATGGAACCCGCAACCCTTCGCCCGGGATTGCCGTTTGAACGCTATGGTTTTGACTCGCTTCTGGCGGTCGAAATGGTGGAAAAGCTGGAAAAATGGCTGGGCGTTTCGCTATCTGCAACGCTGTTTTTTGAAGCGCTTAACCTGAACGCCGTAGCCGACGCGCTGTTGCGGCAATGGCCGGATGCGCTGGCAGCAGCCCTGCCTGCCCCCTCCAGCCAGACCGCTTCCCCGACCGTGACAAATATTAAACCCATGACAGAACCTGCGACCTCACCCGCGGAACCCGTCCGCCCCGTGTCTGCGGCCCCTGTTGTGGACACCCGGCCCAAAGGGCGCGACGTTGCCGTGATCGGGCTTGCCGGACGCTATCCCGGAGCCAAGACACTGGCGCAGTTCTGGGACAATATCGCAGCCGGCAGACACCACTTTACCCCCATCCCGACCGACCGCTGGCCCCATTCCGAGATTTATTTCCCGGAACGAGAGGTCATGGGAAAATCCACCATCCAGACCGGCGGATTTCTGGACGATATCGACCGCTTTGACCCGCGCTATTTCAGCATTTCGCAATCAGATGCCGAGGCGATGTCGCCCGAAGTGCGCCTGTTGCTGGAGTGCGCTGTCGAAACCTTTGAACAGGCAGGATATTCACGCGAAACCCTGCAATCCGAAATCGGCGGCGATGTCGCTGTTCTGGTTGGCACCATGAGCAACCATTACAACCTTTATGGTATGCAGAACATGCTGACGCGCGGAGTGCGCGCCTCGGGCAGCTACACCGGCACCATGCCGAACATGATTTCCTATTTCTACGGGCTGACCGGACCTTCGATCTTTGTCGATACCATGTGTTCGGCATCGCTGACCGCGCTTGATCTTGGCGTCCGACTATTGCGTGAGGGGCAGTGCAAGATGGTGCTGGCGGGTGGGGTGAACTTGCTCTTGCATCCCTACAACCTGATCTCGTCCTCGCAGGAACATTTCACATCGAACCGGGCCGAGGTGATCCGCAGCTTCGGGCTTGGCGCGGATGGAACCATCCTTGGCGAAGGGGTTGGAACGGCACTGCTGAAACCACTGGCCGATGCGGAACGTGATGGCGATCTGATCCAGGCTATCATTACCGGGACGGCAATGGCCAACGCTGGGCCGCGCAACGGCTTTACCGTGCCAAGCCCCGCGATGCAGGCGCGCGCCGCCCGCGATGCGCTTGCCGATGCGGGGCTTTCGCCGCGTGATATCAGCTATATCGAAACCCACGGGTCCGGCACTAAACTGGGCGACCCCATCGAAATCACCGCCCTGCAAGAGGTGTTTGGCACTGCGGACGACGTGGCGCTGGGATCGGTGAAATCCAACATTGCCCATCTGCTGGCGGCGGCGGGGATTGCTGGATTTACCAAGCTGGTCCTGCAACTGCGCCACGGCCAGATTGCGCCATCGCTGCATTCCGATGTGCTGAACCCCGCCATCCCATTTGCGAAGACGCCCTTTGCCGTGAACCAGACCCTGCGCAACTGGCCCGCAGGTCAGGCGCCACGGCGCGCGGGGATTACGTCTATCGGCGCGGGCGGCATGAACAATCACATGATTGTCGAAGAATACCGCGCCAGCGCCGCGCCAGCCCTGCCCCGCCGTGCGGTTGTGATGCCGTTTTCGGCGCTGACGCCGGACCGTCTGGATCAGGTTCTGGCCCAGATGATCGACTGGATCGACGCCAACCCCGACGCCGATGCACAGCGCGTGGCCTATACGCTGCAAACCGGACGCACGGCGCTGCGCTGCCGTTTGGGGCTGGTCAGCGACAGCTTGTCGGATGTACGCCAAAGACTGGTCGCCTTCCGCGCGGGTGATCGTGGGGGGGCCGCTTATTGCGCCGATGTAATGGCCGAACCGCCGCATGCGCTGCTGACGGGGGCGGACCCGCAATCCTATGCACTGAACTGGGCGCACGGAGAGGTCGTGGATTGGTCCGCGCAGTGGCCGCAGCGCCCGCGCCGGATCGAGCTGCCGACCTATCCCTTTGAACGCACCCGCTGCTGGGTCGAGGTCGACCCTGACGCGCCCTCCGTCCTGCGGCCCGAGGTATTCCGCCGCCGCCTGCATCCGCTGATTGGGCGGAACGTGTCGGATCTTTCGGGGCTGCGGTTTGAAACGCGGGTGCGGGCCGATGATCTGTTGGATTACGTTTCGCGCCGCGACGGGGCAGTGTGGATCAGCCCGCTTTTGCTGGCCGATGCGGCGCTGGCGGCGTTGCAGGTGACGGGACATCCGGCGCGGGGTCTTACGGGGCTGGCCTTTGGCACGACGGATGTGGCGGCCCATGCGGCGCTGACGGTGCAGGTCGCACCCGATGGGGCGGTTGAAATCGCGGCGGACGGGGCAGTTCTGCTCCGCG
Organism: Sphingomonadaceae bacterium; assembly: GCA_024645025.1. GTDB lineage: Bacteria > Pseudomonadota > Alphaproteobacteria > Sphingomonadales > Sphingomonadaceae > Aquisediminimonas. The sequence continues at coordinate 2,443 of JAHEGQ010000127.1, read as the reverse complement.
CCGATCAAGACATGACCCCGCCCACGCCGCAGATGGCGGCAAACCTGACCCCTGACACCGACCCCGCCGCGCTGTTGGCGGATGCGGGGATCGACCATCGCCCCTATGCCCGCGGGATTGCGGCTTTTGCCGCCCGCCCTGACGGGCGTTTCGCCGCGACGATCAGGGCTGCAACCTATCGTCAGGACCATGATCGCAAGAACACCAGCCTGACGCCTGAATCCATCACCGCCATTGAAGACGCGCTGCGTCTGGCTGCGCGGGCGGCGGGGCGCCCGGATTGGGCGGCGCTGGATGTGCGGGGGGTTGCGTCCCTGCGCTGCACCGCGCAACCCGCCAGCGCCCACCGGATCGACGGGACGCTGCGCGTGACGGATCAGGGCGTGACCGCAGACCTGACGCTGACCGATGCCCATGGCGCGGTTGTGGCAAGTGTGCAGGGCCTGCAAGCCGCAACGCGCGCGGCCAAACCGCAGGCGCAAACCGCGCAGGCCAACGGTGAAACCGTGTTGCGTGGCATCGTGGCCGATATGCTGAAATTCGATCTGGCGCAGGTGGACAGTTTCACCCGATTTTACGATTTCGGATTTGATTCCATAGCTTTGGCTGCGTTGACAGATAAGGTGAATATCCGCTTTGGCGCGAACCTGACGCCTGCGGTCTTCTATGACGTGGCCAATATCGCGCAGCTTGCCGCGCAACTGGGCGCGCCGTTGCCGGAAAAACCGCGCAGCGTGGCGGCGGCCCACATTGCCCCTCCGCGTGCGAAAGTGGCCATCACGCAAGTCACGCAGCCAAAGACCGATGGCCAAATTGCCATCATCGGCATGGCCTGCCGCCTGCCGGCTGCCGATGGGCCAGAGGCGCTGGCTGATCTGTTGTTTGCGGGACGATCCGGCCTTTCGCCCCTGCCCGCCCGTTTTGATGCGGCTGACAGGGCGCGGATGGCGGCGGCGGGGGTTCCGGCCAAGGGCGGTTATCTGGCCGATATCGCCCGCTTTGACGGTGATTTCTTCCAGATGTCGCCTGCCGAAAGCGATGTGGCCGACCCGCAGCACCGCCTGATGCTGGAAACCGTCTGGCAGGCGCTGGAAGACGCCGCGCTGACCCCTGCTACCTTGCCGCGCGACACGGGCGTTTTCGTCGGCGTATCCGGCAATGACTACCGCGAGGCGATGCAGCGTGCGGGTGTGCCACCTTCGGGTTATATGGCCACCGGAACCTCGCTTGCGATGCTGGCGAACCGGATTTCGTTCTTGCTGGATCTGTCGGGGCCAAGTTCTGCCATTGATACCGCCTGTTCCAGCAGCCTTGTCGCCGTGCATCGCGCAGCGGCGGCGATCCGTACGGGTCAGTGCAGCATGGCAATTGCGGGCGGGGTGAATATCACCTTGATGCCCGATGGCTTTATCGGCCCGATGCAGGGCGGCATGCTGTCACCCGATGGCGAATGTCGCACCTTTTCGGCCCGCGCCAATGGGTATGTGCGGGGCGAAGGTGCGGGTGTAGTGCTGTTGAAACCGCTGGCACAGGCGCTGGCTGACGGCGATCCGGTCCATGCCGTGGTGCAGGGTTCGGCGGAAAATCATGGCGGACGCGCGGGCTCCGTTACCGCGCCACGCATCGGTGCGCAGGCGGCGGTGATCCATGCCGCGATGCAAGGCATAGACCCCGTCCGTATCGGCGTGATCGAGGCGCATGGAACCGGCACCGAACTGGGTGATCCGGTGGAACTGGACGGTCTGAACCGCGCATTCGCCCAAAGTGCTGCGGAAAGCGGACAAACCCTTGCCACCGGCAGTATCCTGCTTTCGGCCATCAAACCCGCCATCGGGCATCTTGAGGCTGCGGCAGGCATCGCCGGCCTGATCAAACTGGTGATCTGCCGCAAGCTGGGCCGCGTTCCCGCCAATCTGCTGGGCCAGCCGGTGAACCCGTATCTGAGCTTTGCCCAAGGCCCGTTCCGCCCTGTGGACCAGACCGAGCTTTGGCCGCAGGATCGCCCGTTGGCCGGGGTCAGCAGTTTCGGCTTTGGCGGGGTGAATGCCCATGTGGTGGTCGGCCCTGCGCCCGAAACGGTGATCAGCAGCCCCCCCGATGCGCCCGAACTGATTGTGCTAAGCGCGCGGACAGATAGCGCGCTCAGGGCGCGGGCGCGGGATCTGGTGCTTTGGCTGGATGGGCGGACGGATCAGCCGGGCCTGCATGGGCGTATCGCGGCCAGCCTGCGTGCGGGGCGTGCGCCGATGCGGATGCGTGCTGCCTTTATCTCGAACGGGTTGGCCGATCTGCGCGCGGCGCTTTCCGCGTTGGCGTCGGGGGATGACCGTCTGTGGCAGCGGGCCGAGGTTGCCGCCCGCCCGCTGTTCGATCCGGCAGCGCAGGTTGCGGCCAGCCTGACCGCCACGCCCGATCTGGCAACTGCGGCGGCATGGTGCGGCGG
>JAHEGQ010000126.1 GCA_024645025.1 Sphingomonadaceae bacterium | reverse complement strand
AGCACGGCACGCGGCAAATCCTCGGTAACGTCCGGGGCAATCGCCGCCACGCCGTCGATGAATAAGGTGAGTTTTTGCATTAAAAATTCAGTCTGGTATTTTCAAAAAATAACTAAATGGGGTGCTTACCGACCTGCGGGGCAAGGTACACCCATGAATGTAACCACAAGACTTGTTAATCGTGATCGGCCACCGCGTACTACGCCTTCTAAATTTTGCGCCTACCCAGACTGAATTTTTAATGCTTAAACCGGATTGCCCGTATTCGCACCGCCCGCTGTTACCCCGCTATGGCGATGTGTAGAACCCACGTCCTTGGTGTTGTTTTTCAGGGTGCCGGTAGTGTCCACATTGCCGGTAATGGTCACGTTGCCGGTGATCACGATGCCGGTAGAGGTAAACTTGATCGAATGCCCGGCATTGTCGTAAATCGCCACTTCGCCCGCGTTCAGGTTCTGGATCCGGTAGCGGCGGTCGGCGGCGGCAATCGCCACGCCATGCGAGCGGTCGCCCTCGATAAAGCAGACCAGCACCTCGGCACCGATGGGCGGGTTGCTGGTAAAGCCATACGGCTCCAGGTGATCGACGGTATCTTTGGATTCGTCGGCCAGCAGCGAGACTTGCAGCGTCTGCAGCTTGCCAGCGGCATTGACCAGCGTCACCGCGCCCCGCGCGAGCATATTGCCGACTTTCCGGGCTAACGGTGCGACGGCTTTGGATAATTCTTTCACCAGCTCGACCCCGGCGTTCCGGTAGTTTTCGTCCGCGCATTGGCTTGCGCTTTGGTTTCGGCTTCGCTTAAGAAGGCATCCGGGCTGATGCAGACCAGTTCTGTCACCATGCCACCCTCATCGAGCGTGTAAATGATTTCTGAGATCAGGCGCGAGCCGTCCACGCCCATAATGCCGTCCAGGATGTCCACGGTCTGGTTGGGCTGCCAAAGGCTGCCATCTTCCTGCCGCCAGCCAGCAATTTTGTAGCGAATTTCGCCCGCTTTCGCCGCCCGCACCCGCTGCTCGGTGCTCGCGCGTTGCTGGCAGGTGGCGCTGTCGGCCTGGCCGCTTTGCCGCACTACCAGCACCCGCCGCCGTTTCAGGCTGCTGTCCTTGGCGGTGCCGCTGTGGCTGGATTGCAATCCGGCGCTGGTCGCGTCCCAGTCGCTGTCCTGGCCTTGGCGGCTGTTCTGGCCTTTGACGGTGTAATCGGAATAGACTTCGGAATAATCGAAACCTGCCGAAGCGCTTAAGATGTTGACGCCCAGCTCCAGCGTGCTGCGCGCATGGCCGCCGGAACCGGGGGAAAGGATCACCAGATCGCCGCTGCCGTTGTCGCTCATCATCACCTGACGCTGTTTCGCCAGCCGGTCGAGCGACTCGAAAGCAGATTCACCCTGCTGGATCTGGTGGTCGGTCAGCGCGGCGCCGGTGGCAGCTTGGGCCACGACATTGACGCCGTACTGGCCGGCCAACTTGCTGGCGATGGCTTCCGCCTTCAGCCCTTTAAACTGTCCGGTGCTGTTGTCGGCGCTGCAATCCACCAGGTCGGCGGTCTTGCTGCGCCCGCGCACCATCACGGTGATGCCCTGGGCGTCGTAATCGACTGGCACCGCATCCACGTAACAGGTGCAGATCAGGTCGTCGCCGATGCGCACTTCAACATTATCGCCTGGTTTAATGCGCCTTATTTCTTCGGCACTGCCCGGCCATTTGTCCGTCACGCTGACCTCGAAGCTGCGGGCAACACGCTCGATTCCGGCTTCTATGCGCACGGATTTAAAGCCGCCAAACTGCTCGCCGTTGACGGTGAGGGTGACGAAATCAGACACTGAGCAGACGCAACGGCTTCACCGGCACAAAGCCCGGGTTGCTGATCTTGTTGCGGGCCACGATTTCCAGATCGCGGGCCGCGTTTTCGTAATAGTCGTAAGCAATCGCCAGCGCGGGCAATACATCCACCGGCGTCAACGTCACCAGCCGGGCGCTGTTGCGGCTGCGTTCGGTCAGGTCGTGCCACATGGCTTTTCTGGCTGCCATCAGTGCCTGGTACAGATCGTCATCGTCGATGCTCAGCGTTTCGGCGTCAATCGCCGCCGCCAGTTCATTTTTCAGCGCCAGGGTGTCATCGTACACGTCCGCCGTGAGGAAACTGGACAGCCCGACCGCCTGCACAATCAGCAGTTGCCGGGTGTTGGCCTTGATGGCGTTGTGGTTGTTGTAAATCTGGTTGCTGGTATTGGTGGTAAAAGTCGGCTTGGTGGGCGCTGCCAGCCGTGGATCGGTGGCCATGCGGGTCAACCCGCGCACAATCGGCACGGCGACTGCATTGCTACCAGTTAAGCCTGAGCCTTTGGCCTTGCCCGATAAATTCAGCAGCCCGGCAAAATTCCAGCCCAGGCTGAGCGGATTGCCAAACAGTGCGGCCAGGCTGTTAAGGTTGCCCAGCAGGCTGCCGTAGCCGGTGAGGCTGGCCAGGGCAAAAGCCGGATTGCCCAGCACGTTTAACACGGTGCCGTACATGCTTAAAGCCTGGTCGGTGACGTTGTTGACGAAGCCCACCACCTTGAACACATTGGCAAAGCTGAACACGCTCTGCGCTTCCAGGGCGCTGGCAGCGGCGCGGCTGACGGCCTGGGTGGCCTGCGCGGCGGCCGGAAACGCCAGCTCGCCGGATTCGACAAAGTTCAGGCTGAATCTGGCATAGCCCAGCCCCTTGTCAAAGGCAACCGTACAGCTGGTGGCGTTGACCTTAAGCGAGCCAAACCACGGATGGACTAAAGTGCCGCTGCCACGCTGCTCCAGCGCGGCCAGCAGGTTTTCCGCCTGGTTGATGTAATCGGGGCCGATGACGAAGGCTTCAAACTTGAGATTGCGCGTGGCCTTGCCCATATCGGCGCAATAAGGTTTATCGCGCTGCGGGTATTCGTTGACCTGGATCCGGCGGCCGGTTTCCAGGTCCGTGCTTTCAATCTGGAACGCCACGCCCCGGAACGAGGCCGGGCGGAGGTTGTCTTTGAGGAAATCAGCCATCCTTATTGGCCTGTCACCATATAGTTATACCCAACATTTTGCTGCACCCGCACCGGGCCTTTGCTGGCAACCGGCGACGGCCGGAACCCAGCCGGGGCATTAACGTGGTTAATATCAAGACTACCCTTGAAGCTGCTATTGCCGACCAGTGACGTGCGGGCTTTGCCGGGCAGCGTCATGCTGCCGACGTTGGCGCCGCCGAGGCTGGACATGAAACCAGCAATGCTGGTCATGGCGTCGGAAACGATATTGATCAGCCCCTGCCATTTGGCCGTCACCCAATCGATCGCACCGCCGAAGGTGGCCTTAAGTACTTCGCCAATCATGGGAAATGCCGTCACCATGGCCTCGATGCCGAGCTTGATGCCGCCGACCAGATTGGTCCACGCGGTGCTGATCCAGTTGACGGTCGTCTGCCAGGCGCTTTTGAAAAATGCGGTAATCGTGCCCCAGTTGGCAATAATAAAGGGAACGGCAATGGCTAGCACATTAAGAAACAGGCCGAGCGGATTCAGCATCAGCAACCGGGAAACGAAAGCAAGCGCCACGCCGACGCCATATAACGCCAGCTTGGTGGCGACAAATCCGCCTGCCAGCTTAATAATGTTGCGGATGGTTTCTGGATTCTTTTCCGCCCAAGCCTGCATTTTTGCGCCAAAATCATTGATATTATTGGAGGCATCTTTTAAATCTTGCCCATAGGCCTTGCCAACAGCAGCCCCAAAATTTTCAAGCGTTCCACTTGCTGCATCAATTGTATTGCTTAAAGTGCCAAGGCTGTTTTCCACGCGAGGCGCTAATCCTGCCTGCTGCGCCATGGCATCAACCATTTTCTGGTAGCCGCCCGCCGCCACGATGGCGGCTTTGCTGGCGTGTTCCTTGCCAAATAAATCGGTCAGTTTGGCAAGCTGGTCGGCTGCGGAAAGTTTGCCTATTTTTTCCAGATCCTGAACCAGACCTTTAATGCCGGTAAAACGGCCCTCAGCGATTGCCGTGGTGATCATGGTCTTGATGCCGGTGCCCGCTTCCTCACCTGATATACCTGCCTTGATCAGCATGCCGACCAGCGGCGTCATATCGTTGGCGACCTTGATGCCCTGCATGCCTGCGGCTTTCAATGGGCCAGAAATGCGAGCCATGGCATATTGAAACTGCTCCAGCTCGATGCCCATATTCAGGGCGCGTTGCACGGTATCGGTAAACGGCACCAGATCCTGCGCGGCAATGCCAAACGCATTGGACAGCTTGCCCACAGCTTCTGCTGCACTTTCATAAGTGACGCCGAGCGGCTTGCCGACCACGGCCAGATAAGCTGAGGCTTTCAATGCCCCGCCGATCAGGGTGTCGGTATCGGTCCCCAGCGCTTTTAACTGGCTGGCCATCGCCATGAAGTCGGCGGTAGTACCCGGCAGCTTGTTGCCGAGTTCTACGGAAATTTTGCTGAGTTCGTCAAAGCCTTTCGTCAGGCCGTCGCTGGTCATCAGCGTATTTTTCAGATGGGTGGCCGCATCTTCGGCTTGCATGAAAGCCCTCGCCGGAACCGCCAGCGCCGCACCCAGGCCGATGGCCATCGGCACCGCGCCCTCGCCTGCCCGCTTGAAGGTTTTACCAAACGAATTGACGTTGCGCGAAATATTGCGCAGTGTCGGGCTGACGCGATCGACCGCGCTGATAATGGCTTTTAAATCGAATTTATCGGCCACGGCTTAACCCTTCTGCAATTCCGCCAGGCGTTCGGCCTGCCGGTTATAGAGTTCAAACCGACTTAGCGACAGCGCCAGCACGTTGGCCGGGTCGATATGGAAAAAATACGCCACTTCAAACGCCCGGTTTATAAGGTCGTCTGG
>JAHEGQ010000037.1 GCA_024645025.1 Sphingomonadaceae bacterium | reverse complement strand
ATGATGAGGCCGGGGTTGATGGCATGAAGCGCCTCTGGCCCAAGGCCCCATTTTTCCATCGTGCCGGGTTTGAAATTTTCGATCAGGATATCGGCTTTCGCGGCCAGCTGGCGCACGATCTCCTGACCTTCGGGCACGCGCAAATTGGCAGAAACCGACCGCTTGTTGCGCGCGATCACTTCCCAGTTCACCTTGGTTTCGCCTTGTCCCCAAACCCGCATCGGGTCGCCGGCGCCGGGCGGTTCCACCTTGATGATGTCCGCGCCCATATCGCCCAACAACTGGCCACAAAAAGGCCCAGCCAAAAGCTGTCCCAATTCCACCACAAGAAGTCCGTCTAATGCACCCATGATGTCAGCTCATTCCGCAGCTTCAGCATAGGCCCAGACAGGCTGGACGGGGGCCGGAAGCCCCGTTTCGGCAACGCAGTTTGCTCGCAGGGCATCGAGGCCGGGGCCGAAGTTGAACACTTCCAGCGCCGGGCGATCGGTGCGCATCTGGGCGCGCAGCTTTTCGGTTGCGGCCAAGTCGACCACGCCCTTGGCATTGGCTACCACGCCATAATCGCGTGCGCCTTCCGGGGTAATCAGGCCTTGGACAATCTCCTTGCCAACAAGCGCGGCATCACGTTCCAGCGGGTCGCCCCAGCCACCGCCACCCCAGGTGATGAAGTGCAACTGATCGCCGGCTTCGACATGGACGTCTTCCACCTTGTTGCCGATGATTGTGCTGGTGCCATCGGCCTTTTCAAGGATCTTGCGCGCACGCTTGCCCGGTTCTCCGCCATTCACGCCCCAAGGCGGCACGAACCAGCGATCATCGTGGATGGAGATCGTGCCGGCCGCAAGGAAGCGGTAGGTCATGTGGATGCCATTGCCGCCGCGATGCAGCCCCGCCCCGCCCGAATCCGGGGCGGTTTCATAGCGTTCGATCATCAGCGGGAAATAGCGTTCCAGAAACTCATTGGGCACGTTGGTAAAGCCCGGCCAGAGCGAATGGCCATCCGGGCCGTCGCCCAACGGCCGGCCCGGAATGCCGCCAAAGCCGATCTGGAACAATTGGAACCATTTCCCATCGGCGTCGTTGCCCGAATAAAAGAGGTGCGGCGACGAAGAAAAGCCCGCTGCATTCAGGAATTCCGGCGTTTTCTGGCCGAGCAAGCCGCCCAAAATGTCGAAGATGCGGCCCAAGGCATGGGTGCGGCCCGACAGCGCGGCCGGGAATTTCGGCTTCAACAGCGATCCTTCGGGGATGCGCACGTCAATCAGGTCGTAGAACCCGTCATTAAACAGGATCTGCGGGTCAAAGACCATGATCATGTAGATGCCGAAGAACATCTTGAACATGTTTTCATTCAAGAAGAAGTTGATCGACGCCTGACTTTGCGGATCAGTTCCGGCAAAATCGAGGATGACCTTTTCGCCTTCCCGCCACATTGTGCATTTGATGCGATAGGGGCCAGCGCCCATGCCATCGTCGCAGATATAATCTTCAAAGCTGACCGGCTCTTCCGCGACAGCCATCGACAACAATGCCTTCATGGCGCGATGGTTGCGGGCGAGAAGTTCCTGCGTGGCAGAGATATAGACATCATCGCCAAAACGCTCCGCCATTTCGACCACACGGCGCGAGGCGACACGGCACGCGGCAATCAGCGCGTTCAAATCGGCCTGACACCAATCGGGCTTCCGGGTTTGGTGCAGAACCAGCTTCATCAGGTCTTCGTTATATTCGCCCTTCTTCCACAACTTGACGGGCGGAATGCGCACGCCTTCTTCGAAGATGGAGGTTGCGTTGATCGGCATCGAGCCAACGACTTTGCCGCCAATGTCTGATTGGTGGCCGAACATCGAAGTATAGGCGATCAGTCGGCCGTCCTTGAAGACAGGCATCAGCACCAGCCAGTCATTGGAGTGGCTGACCGCGCCGTCGACCGAATAGGGGTCGGACAGGAAGATCAGGTCGCCATCTTCCAGCGTGCCCTCATAATTATCCAGAAAGCCGCCGATAAAGCTGCCGAACTGGCCGACAATCATCTTGCCGGTGTGATCGGCGATCAAGGGGAAGGCATCGCCCTGTTCGCGGATGCCCGGCGACATGGCGGTGCGCACCAGCGTCGCATCCATTTCAATGCGGGCATTGCGCAACGCGTTTTCGATAATGTCCAACGTGACGGGGTCGATGTCCGTCTTCTTGAACGGGGTCGGGTTGGTTTGGATGATCTTTGCAGCCATGTTGTCTCTCCCGCTCAGCCCAGATTGATCAGAATGTTGCCGACATGGTCGACGGTGGCGACGCAGCCGCTTTCGACCAACGTCGTCGAATCCATTTCAACGATGATGGCCGGGCCCTTGATGGTATCGCCCTGCTTCAGCTTGGACCGATCATAAATCGCCCCGGCCTGTTCGCGGCCATCCATCCACAGACTATGGTCGCGCATCTTGGCCGCATTTGGGTTGCCATCGCCCTTGGGCAATTCCGCCGCTGGCAGGTCGAGTGCTGCGCCCATGGCGACCGCGCGCAGGTTCACAATTTCGTGCGGCGTGTCCATGTTGAAGGTGAAGAGGCGATGATGCTCCTCATCGAACCGCTTCAAGATGCCGGGGATGCCATCCTTGCGCAGCAAGTCGGCGCTAATGGTCAGCGGTACTTCAAAGGCCTGGCCCGCATAACGGACATCGACTTCAAATTCGCTGACGATTTCGCTTTCAGGCACGCCATCGGCGCGCAGCTCGGCACGGGTCTGACGGGCCATCTCTTCCAGGATCTGGATCAGGTCATCCGCCTTGGTTTCGGTTGCGAGGCGCGAGAAGGACCGCGCGGTTTCCGTGCGCATCCGGGTAGTCGCATCGCCCAACGCGCACAGCACGCCCGGCGAAACCGGCGAAATGGCCGGCCAGCTGCCCATCAGCCGTGCAACCGCGTTGACGTGCAGCGGCCCCGCGCCGCCAAAGCCCATCAACGCAAAGTGCCGGGGATCATAGCCCTGCTGGACCGAGATCATCCGCAGCGCCCCAAACATATTCTCGTTCACAATGTCGATAATGCCGCGCGCGGCTGACATCAGGTCGATATCCAGCGCGTCGGCAATTGTCTGCACGGCGCGCTTGGCACCTTCGCGGTCAAGCTGGAACGTGCCGCCCAGAAGGTTCTCTGGCAGATAGCCCAGCACGACGTTCGCGTCGGTCACCGTCGGCAATTCGCCGCCCTTGCCATAAGCGACTGGGCCGGGAACGGCGCCTGCCGATTGTGGGCCAACGCGCAATGCCTTGGTCAGTTCTGGCACATAAGCAATAGAGCCACCGCCCGCGCCCACGGTCTTCACATCCAGCGCCGAGGCGCGGACCGACAAATGGCCAACTTCGGTCGTGCGCTGACGGCGCGGTTCCAGATTTTCGATCAGCGCCACGTCAGTCGATGTGCCGCCGACATCCAGCGTCAGGATATTCTTAAAGCCGGCATTGCGCGCCACCCAGAGCGCACCCGTCACGCCGCCCGCTGGGCCAGACATCAAAATGTTGACGGGCTGCTCTTCCGCCTTTTGGGCCGACATCAGGCCGCCGTCAGAGCGCAGGAGCGAAAGCTTGCCATCCATACCGGCATCCGCCAGCTTGGCGCGCAGATTGGAGACATAGCGGCCCACCACCGGGCGGACAGCGGCATTGGCCACGGTCGTCAGCGTCCGCTCATATTCCTGCATTTCGGGCAGCACTTCATGGCTTAGAGAGATTGGCAGGTCCGGGAAGATGTCACGGGCAATCTCACCCACCCGCTGTTCATGCGCGCCATTGGCATAAGCATTAATCAGGCTGACGGTGATGGCCTCGACGCCCTGATCCTTCAACTGGGTCAGCGCGGTGCGGATATTGGCTTCATCCAGCGGGCGGACTTCGTCCCCGGCGGCGTTGATGCGGCCCTTGATCGTCACGGTGTCTTCCAGCGCGGCCAGAGGGGTCGGCTTGGGCCAGATGATCCAAGCGGCCAGCCCGCCCGGCACAAAGGATCGGGCGATCTGCATGATGTGGCGATAGCCTTCGGTCGTCACCAAACCGACGCGCGATCCCTTGCCTTCCAGCACCGCGTTGGTCGCAACCGTTGTCCCGTGCAGGAAATATTCAATGTCGCCAGCTGTGATCCCGGCGGTGCCGCATATCGCGTTGACGCCGTTCAAAATGCCTTCGGAACTGTCATGCGGGGTCGACGGCGTCTTGTGTCGCCAAAAGGCCCCGGTTTCCACATTGAAGAGCAGCAGGTCGGTAAACGTCCCGCCGACATCGACGCCCAGCCGATACCCCATAGTCAATCTCCCTGACGTTCGGCCGGAAAGCGGGGCGCCTGAGCGACCATTCCCGGCAATTTGCGTTCCATGATTTCCGACAGCCAGCGGCTTGCGCTGACCAGCTTATCCAAATCCATACCCGTCGAAATGCCCGCGCGTTCCAGCATATAGACAACGTCTTCGCTGGGAACATTGCCTGCAGCACCCGGCGCAAAGGGGCAACCGCCCAAACCGCCGAGAGAGGCATCCACCACAGACGCCCCCGCCTCAATCGCCGCCCAGACATTGGCAAGCCCGGTATTACGGGTGTTGTGAAAATGCACGCGCACCGGCAGCGGCGCGATTGCCGCGGCAACACGGCGCACCAACCGCGCGACCTGCGCCGGGTTGCCCACGCCGATCGTATCGGCAAGCGCAACTTCGACAGGGTTTGCTTCAGCTAATTTGGCAGCCATGGCGACGACATGGTCTTCGGCCACCTCACCTTCAAAGGGGCAGCCAAAGGCCGCGCCAATTGTCGCCTGACCAGTCAGACCGGCGTCCTGCGCCTGACGGATGATCCCCATCGCCGCAACGACGGACTCGCTGCTGGTCTGGCCTTGATTGGCGATGGCGAACTTGTCGGTAGCGACCGCGACTGCCCCCAATTGGGTGATCCGCCCGGTCGCAATGGCGCGCTCTGCGCCCTTGGCATTCATCACAAGGCCGATAAACGTCACGTCATCGTGCTGTGGCAAGCCTCCACAAACTTCCTCCGCATCGGCCATTTGCGGGACGCGCTTGGGGTTTACAAAGCTTGTCACTTCAATCCGACGCGCGCCGGCATCGATTGCCTTTTGGATAAGGCGCAGTTTGTCCGCCGTCGAGACAAGCGTCTTCTCGTTCTGAAGGCCATCGCGCGGGCCAACTTCAACAAAACTGATCTGAGGCACTGCCATCTTTCTATTTTGCGCGAATTGTATACAAAATCAACCGGGCAGCCTCGGCTACCCCCTTTAGGTCAGGGTGCCGCCCGGCTTTTTGCCCAGATGGGCATCGGCATAAGTATGAAAGGCGCGCCGGATATGGCCCGCCATGACCGACTCGGCCCAGCCGCCATCGCCACGCTGAAAGGCAGCCAGAAGTTCCGAGTGATCTTTATGGGACCGCTGCAGATCGGCGACGTCATAACTTTGGGCTGTGCGCCAGACGACGGGCTGTTCGATCAACCGGGCCAGCAAATTGGTCAGCCGGGGGGAGTTGGCGGCCTCTAAGATCGTCGCATGGAAGTTGCGATTATGCTCTAAAAAGGCCTGTACATCGGGCGTGCTGGTTGAAACGGCGTCGCCAATGGCGCGGTTTTCTGAGGTTAGCGACGCCAATTGCGCCGGGGTGATCCTTTGGGCTGCGCGCCGGGCGGCAAGGCCTTCCATCAATCCGCGCAAGACAAAGGCATCTTCAATATCGTCCAGCGACCAGTCGGCAACAAAGCTGCGTTGACGTTCACTGCGGCGGATGAATAACTCCGATTCAAGACGCCGCAACGCTTCGCGCACGGGCGTGCGGGATACGCCACATTGCTCTGCGAGCCACTCCTCCCGAATTTGTTCGCCGGGGGGCAGGGCGCCAGACAGGATCATCGCCCTGATCTGTTCATAGGCTAGTTCTGACGCGCGTGACACTGAAGCTGCTCCTGACGGCTTGACCAAATCACAATGTATACAATATAGTTTTCCGAGGTAAGTGTAAAAACCACAATTGCTGCCCCGGGAGAGAGGCGGCGCTCGAACAGGGAGTCCTGCAATGCGATTGACCAAAACCATGCTGAAGAGTGCCATCGCGCTCACCGCCTTGACGGCTGCCCCGGCCTTTGCCGCAGAGGTGGAGAATGAGGGCGTCGAGGAAATCGTTGTCACCGCGCGCCGCGTCAATGAATCGCTCTCGGACGTTCCGGCGTCGATCACCGTGCTGTCGGGCGATACACTGGAAAAGACCGGCGCCAAGACAGCGGCCGATTTTGTTCAGCTGACACCGGGTGTGACGATCGTGACGGGCTCTGCCGAAGCGGGCGACACGCAGATCAACATCCGCGGCCTGAATGGCGCGCGCGATGCTGAAAGCTCGGTCGCGCTTGTTGTCGACGGTATCTTGAAGACCAACACGGCTGCGCTGAACCAGAACCAGGGCACGCTGCGCCAGATTGAAATCTTGAAGGGCCCGCAAGGCGCGCTTTATGGCCGCAACGCCGCCGCCGGCGCGATTGTCGTCCAGACTTTGAAGCCGGGTGACACGTTCAAGGCGGGCGCGGAAGCCAGCTATGCGAACGAAAACACACTGAAGGCAAATGCCTATATCTCCACGCCGCTGGGCGATGGCGTCGGCCTGCTGCTCTCGGCCGATTATGCAACGACCGATGGCTTTTTCTACAATCGATATCTCAAGTCGAAGACGGTTGACGATCAGGAAAGCTGGAACGTCAATGGCCGACTTGTTGTGCCGGTTGGTGACAAGACGGAAGTTGACACGAAGGTGCGCTATGGCCGCCTGAACGGGGCGTCGATCAACTTCAACGCATCGTTCCATATCCCGGGCTTTGGTGGTGTGAACCGCGACTTTTATGAAAAGGTCGATAATCACCCGTTTGATTATTACAGCAACATCCGCCCGACCAACGACCAGTCGACCTTTGAAGCGTCGATGAAGCTGGATCATGATTTTGGCTCGACGGCCCTGACCGCTTGGGTGTCGTATAGCGACATCAAGAACGACCTGACGGCTGATGGCACGTCGGCGGACTTTGCCCGCTACATCGCGCCGGCCCTTGGTGCACCGGCCAATGCCGTCAACACAGCTGTGATGAACAAGTGCTTCGCCACCACCGCGGGGCTGACGGGTTATGCCGTCAATTCGCCGGGCTTTATCGGTGAAATCCCGGTGCCCTTCTTGTTCGCGCCGCTCAATGGGTCAACCTTTGGCCCCTACAGCCCGACGACGTGCGATGGCACGCAATATCAGCTGCGCAATCAGAAGGATGTGTCGGCGGAAGTCCGTCTGGCCTCCAAGGGCGATGGTCCGCTCAGCTGGTTGGTCGGTGCTTATTATCTGAACATCAAGCGCGAAGTCGGTGTCAGCCTGGGGGCAGACCTTGGCAAGGGCGTGATCCAGAACCTGTATAACGGCCCCAATTCGGACAACCCAACCTCGCAGCTGTTCCACGACAGCTTTGGCACCAATGTCTACGCCGCCTTTGGCTCGATCGACTATAAGGCGTCCGACAAGCTCGATCTGGGCTTGGCCCTGCGCTATGACAGCGAGCATCGCAACGTGACCAATTTGGTCCCGAATGTGCTGGATCCGATCACGGGTGGCCCGATCAATCCGGGTCAGGCTGATGGCCCGATTGGCCCGAAGTCGAAGACGTTCAACCAGCTTCAGCCCAAGCTGACGCTGCGTTATGAACTGGCCCGCGATATGAACCTTTATGCCAACTACGGCATTGGCTTCAAATCCGGCGGCTTCAACAATCAGGGTTCGCAAGCGATTGTGGATCAGAACTTCAACGATCCGGGCACCATTGAAGCGGGCGTTGGTGTGAACGATCTGTACCGCAAGGAAAAGTCGGACGCCTTTGAACTGGGTCTGCGCGGCAAGGCCGGGCCGGTCAATTTTGACCTTGCTGGCTATTATACCCGCGTGTCCGATATGCAGTTCTTTGAATTTTATGTCGGCAGCTTTGGTCTGTTGCGCGTTGTGTCCAACATCGATCGTGTCGATCTGAAGGGCTTGGAATTCAACGCCAATGCCAATCTGATGCGCGGCTGGTCGGTCTTTGGCTCAGTCAACTACACCGACTCTGAGATCAAGAAGAACAGCTCGCGGCCCTACACCGTCGGCAACAAGTCGCCCTACACGGCCGATTACACGATTAACCTGGGCACCCAGATTGATCGTCCGGTGTCGGACAAGGTGGATGTTGTCCTCCGCGCCGATTATCGGATCACAGGCCCGACCTGGTTCCATACGGTGCAGAACCAGTCTGTTCCGACGATCTTCAGTGGCCTGTTGCCGATTTCGGCGCTGAGCTTCCTTCCGCCCTCGGTCGGCGATGCGAAGTATGATGTCGCCCGTCGCGGCGCGTTCGGCGTGCTGGACCTTCGGGCAGGCTTTGAAGGGGAACGTTGGAAGATCAACGTCTTCGCCAACAATGCGCTGAACAAGAAATATGTAAATGAAGTCATTCTGGCCGCAGAATTTGGCGGCTCGTTCATCTCGCCGGGCGGCCGTCGCCTCATTGGCGTGCAGGCGGGCTATAAGTTCTGATCCTACGGATGATCGGATAGCCGTCCTAAGTGACGTCTTTGCCGCCCGCAGACACCCCCTGTCTGCGGGCGGCTTTTTTGTGATGCTTACCTATGATGCGCGCATTTTGGCAGTCCACGTCAAAAGGCCGGCAATGGCGTAAATGACCATAGCTGTCCCCGTGACGTCGCCCACAAACACCGTCACGGCATTTAAGGCGCCGCGGCTTGGCTGGTGCGTCAAAAAAAGTACGAAGTTGACGCACAGGCTGTTCGACAGGGCGCACAAGATGGATAGCCCGGAAAGATGGACCGCGCTTAATCCAGCCAAGTCCGGCGCTAAACGAAAGATGCGTTGGCAAATCGCTATCCCGATCACCGGGGCCAAGCCCGACGCGATCGCAAACAACAAGGGAGCCACGACATTGCCGGGCAGAGGCGGCGTAATAAACAGGCTGCCCAAGATCAGCCCGCCGACGCCGCTGCTGCGGAAGACCAAAGGCATCAGGACACGCAATGCAGCAGGGAGGAAAATCCAGCTGGCATGGTCGCTGACCGCAAATTCTTTGAAAAGGGCGGCGTTTATTCTAAACAGGCCGGCCCAGACAGCGCCAAGTACTGTCGCCTTTAAAAACCAGTATATCGAGTGTTGCAGCGGGCGGATCAATTGGTCGGATAAGGCGACAGCAGGCCTGTCAGCCGATCGTCCATTGCCTGCATATGATGTCGCGCCAAATCGGTTGGCTCGACAAACCGGATGCGCTTGTCCCGCAGGCTGGTGCCAAACCGGACAAAGCCTTTTTCATTTAAGGACAAAAGGCGACGATAAATTGTGGATTGGGAACCTGCGCTATTGTTCTGCATCAGGTCGCTCAATGCAATGCGCCCCCCTTCGTGCCATTGTAAAATCAACAGGTCGAGCATCACCTGTTCGTCAGCGGTTAAACTGCCGGCCGGCGATAATTGCCGGATCGCGTTCAGCACGTTTAGAAAACGAACATGAGAAGGTGGAACAGAGGACATTTTGGTCCTTGGGAGAAAATTAAGTAATTTATAAAAGTCTCTATCATGAATTAGAGGCCAAATTTCAAATCAAATTTACCCTATGACATATATGCACAGTCAAACCTTTCGATAGGTGCAATAAGGTCTGACATTTATACACTGTAGGAGGCGCCAATGCTGCCAGAAATGTTGTCCGGCATCATAACAGCGTTTGGATTGGGCCTTTTAATCGGAACGGAGCGGGAGCGCCGCAAGGCCGGCCGCACACAGCCCGCCGCCGCGGGTCTTCGTACCTTCACATTGGCTGCGCTCATGGGTGCGGTCGCGATGATATTGGGGGGCATGATTTTGCTCGCAACGGCCGCAATCTGTGCGGCGGCGCTTGCCATTGTGAGCTATTGGCGTGCCCGTCAGGACGAAGACCCCGGCCTCACGACCGAATTTGCGTTGGTCACAACGGTTCTTTTGGGCGGCTTGTCGGTGCCCTATCCTGAAGTGGCAGCCAGCGTAGCCGTGGTGATCACCATTCTTCTGGCAGCGCGAAAGCCCTTGCACGATTTTGTGGGAAAGCGGTTGAGCGAGGGGGAGATTGGTGACCTGCTGATTTTGGCGGGCGCCACTTTGGTGATCCTGCCGCTTTTGCCCAACCGATCGATGGGGCCATTTTCAGCCATCAACCCAAGAGACCTTTGGATCATAGCAGTCTTGATCCTGAGCATAAATGCGTTGGGCCATTTCGTGACGCGGGCCGCTGGGGCGCGGCTA
This sequence comes from Sphingomonadaceae bacterium, assembly GCA_024645025.1. GTDB lineage: Bacteria > Pseudomonadota > Alphaproteobacteria > Sphingomonadales > Sphingomonadaceae > Aquisediminimonas. Next base: position 12,784 of record JAHEGQ010000037.1, on the reverse strand, counting down.
GGGGTTCCGCTGTTGGGGCTGGTATCTGGTTTTGTGTCCAGTTCTGCCACGATTGGGGCGATGGGCGGTTGGGTCCGAAGCGCCCCACCGGCGTTGCGGGCAGCGGCGGCCGCCGCCGTCTTGTCCACCGTGGCCACCTTCCTCCAGCTGGGGCTTGTGATCCGGATCACCAATGCGGACGTGTTTGGTGTGATGTTAGGCCCCTTGGTGGCAGCGATCGTTGCCGCGCTGCTAGGTGGTAGCGGGTTGACACTGCATGCTTGGCGCCAGCCCGCCCAGCCCATGCCCGAAGTCGATCGGGCCTTTGGTGTGGTGATGGCGCTGGTCTGCGCTGCGACCTTGGGGGGGATGTTGATCTTCATATCGGCCCTGCGCGTCTGGCTTGGGACACCAGGCTTGGCAATGGCGGCGGCGATTGGCGGCGTGATGGATGTTCACGCTGCAGCGATGGCGATCGCCGCCCAGGTTAGCGCCGGTGACTTGGCCCCGCACGACGCGGCCGTCCCCATGCTGATCGCCTGGTCGACCAGCGCTGGGGCAAAAATCATCCTCGCGGCGTCAACAGGCCCGATTGGTTTTGCCAAACGGGTGGTTCCAGCCCAAATGTTGATCCTTGCGGCGGCTTGGTTGGCCGCTATTCTGCAAGGCGCGGTCTAGGGCGTTGACCGCGCGCCCATTTGCGACAGGTCTAGACCGATCTGGACACCAACCCGACAATTTCTTGCGTGTCGTAGAGGTCCGCGAAAATCCACCCCAGCGCGTAAAGCGCGGCTTCATGCTCCTCATCGGTCAGCGCGGCATTGGCGTCGGTCACCATCAAGACCTTGTAATTATGCTGCATGGCATCGCGCGCTGTGCTCTCGCAGCAGCAATTGGTCAGCGTCCCCGAGATGATCAGGGTATCGATGCCCCGATCTTGCAAAAGGGCGTGCAAGGGGCAGGTGCCGGGCGTAAAGCCGCTGAAGCGCTGCTTTTCGACCATCAGGTCATCTGGCGTCACGTCCAATGTGGGCCAAAGCTGCCAATAATGGGCCCCCGGCGTAAAAGCTGCGCGATGCGGATCCGCCCCTGACCCCATGCGTTCTAGAAAGATGGGCCAAGCGGTGTCCCCTGCTGCAGTTGTATAGCGCAGAAAAATATTCACGCCGCCCGCGGCGCGAACAGCGGCGGAAACCCGGTTGATATTGTCCACGATGCCACGTGCCGCAGGCACCTCGACGGGTGCCCCTTCTTCCATAAAGCCGTTCTGCATATCGACGATAATATGGGCCGTGCGCCGGGCCACGGGCCTTGGGTAGATTAACCGGACGCCGCCGCGACGGTCTGCGATGCGATCCAGAATGCGATGATGATCTATGGCGTGCGGCATAGCGAACCCTTTTGAATAAGGGCCAAAGGCTAAGCGACGATCCGCAACAGGGTCAATCCATACCCCGCCGCTTCGGTTTGCGGCGTGAAATGGGGCAGGATTTGAGAAGAAGTGGAGGCCCGAGCCGGAATCGAACCGGCGTATACGGATTTGCAGTCCGCTGCGTCACCACTCCGCCATCGGGCCTCGCGTGCGGTGGAGCCGGTCTGTGCGTCGAAAAGGCGTCAGATGTCAACCGGCGATGAAATTAACGGTTGCCGCTTGGCGCGCGCGGCTGGCACGGCTAAAGCTGCTGAGACGATCCGGGTGTGTTGCATCCGTAAGACAGTTATGCCACAGGAGCGAATGTGAGCAATCTTGATTTTCAGGCCATGCGCCGTGCCATGGTCGACAGCCAGCTTCGGACCAATGCGGTCAATGATCCGCGCGTCATGGCCGCGATCGAGGCCGTCGCTCGCGAGGCGTTTGTGCCCGCAGATCGCCGCGCTTTGGCTTATGTCGACCGGGCGGTGCCGCTGTCGGGCGATCGGGCGCTCAACCCACCGTTGGTAACGGCGCGGTTGATTGTGGAGGCCGGCGTTGCAGCAGCGGACAAAGTGCTCGTTATCGGCGCGGCCTCCGGTTATGCGGCAGCCGTTCTGGCTGGCCTGGCACAATCGGTTGTGGCGCTCGAATCGGATGCGACGCTGGCATCGGCCGCCAAGGCGCAATTGAAGGGTCTGGCCAATGTGTCGGTCGTGACGGGCGATCTGGCCAAGGGCCATGCCAAGGGCGCGCCCTATGACGTTATTCTGATCGACGGTGCTGTGGAGGATCTGCCCGAAGCACTGGTCCGTCAGCTTGCCGATGGCGGGCGGTTGGCCGCAGCTGTCATAGATGGCGGTGTGTCGCGGCTGTGTGTTGGGTATAAGGCGGGTGGAGCCTTTGGGCTTACCCCGGTTATGGATGCGGACGCGGTTTGCCTGCCGGGTTTTGAAAAGCCCAAAGCGTTTCGCTTCTGACGTCTTGGGGGCAAGGCAAGGGGGATTGGCGCACACCACAGGGCCAATCCGGCCCGGCTGTGAGGAAAAGGAATGACGATGTCTCAGCGTAAGAAATTCAGCCTCTTGCTCATTGGCTCTGCGCTTGTTTTGCCGGGCATCGCCTCTGCCGAGACACTGCGTGAGGCACTTTGGAAGGCCTATACCTCCAATCCAACCTTGACCGGTGCCCGTGCCGCCCAGCGCGCGCTGGATGAAAATGTGCCAATTTCGCGTGCTTATGGCCTGCCCAATGTCAACGCGACCGCCAATTTCAGCGAAAATCTGCGCAGCGCTGCCTTGCCGGGGCGCTATGCCAATGGCCGCGTCAGCGTTTCCATGCCGATTGATGTGATGGGGGCGGTGCGCTATGGTGTCAAAGGCGCCAAGATGCGCGTGGAGGCCGGGCAGGCCAATCTGCGCGGGACCGAGGCAGACGTGTTCAGCGCGGTTGTCGGCGCCTATATGGACGTTATTCGCGATCAAGCGATTGTGGATCTGAACCGCACGCAAGTGAAGGTTTTGGGCGTCAATCTGGAGGCGACCAAAGATCGCTTTCAGGTTGGAGATCTGACCCGCACCGATGTCGCTCAATCCGAAGCGCGGCTGGCCTTGGCCCGTGCCCAGTTGCAACAGGCTGAAGCGCGGCTGATTGCCAGCCGTGAAAACTATGTGCAGTTGGTTGGCTCGGCCCCTGAAAATCTCGAATCGCCGCCGGCTTTGCCAAATTTGCCGTCGACGCCCGATAGCGCGGTGGCGGTTGCCTTGCAGAATAATCCCGACCTGTTGGCCGCCACAAAGGCGCGCGATGCCTCGCGCTATGATGTGGGCATTGCCAAGGCTGGCCGCCTGCCCCGTTTTTCGGCCGTCGCCGAAACGTCCTATACGGATTATCTGAATTCGCTGCCGACCCCGCAGCCCAATTCGACCCGCGCCTCCACGGCGGGCGTGCAGATGACCTTGCCCTTATATCAGGGGGGCGGGGCGTCGGCGCAGGTGCGGCAGGCGCAAGCGCGCCAAAGCCAAGCGATTGAGCAGCAAATTGCGGTGGAACGCGGGGTTGTCTCGGCCACCCGCTCTGCCTTTGCGTCTTGGCAGGCCTCCAATCAGGTGATTGCTTCGGCCAAGGTGGCGGTGGATGCCAGCGCGCTGGCGCTGGAAGGCGTGCGGGCTGAAAACAGCGTCGGTTCGCGCACGATTCTCGATATTCTGGACGCCGAACGCGAGTTGCTCAATTCACAGGTGGAATTGGTCACGGCGCAGCGTAATGCCTATGTTGCCGGCTTCCAGCTTCTGGCGGCGATGGGGCAGGCTGAAGCGGGTGATCTGGGGCTGGATGGCGGCGCGCTTTACGACCCCACGCAGAATTATCGTCGCGTCAAAGGCATTATTTGGGATTGGGATCAAGACGCCAAGCCCAAGCCGGTGGCAACGCGCACGGTTGACTCTGTCGCCCAGACCTCGGACATTCCGGGCCAGCCAGTCAATTAAAGGAAGGCCCATGGGCGAAATGGGGCAAGAGCCGACGATGGAAGCCATTTTGTCTTCCATCAAAAAGATCATCGCAGAAGACGATGCCAAGGCCCGCTCGGTTCCCCGTGCCCGCGCGGCAGAGCCGCCTGTCATGGATCCGGTCGCCCCGGCACAGGCCCAAGCAGCCTCGGCCCAAGCAGCACCGGCCCAGACAGTTGACGCCCCACTTGAATTAAAGCCGGGCTGGGCGGATGCGCCAGACGCTGCCCTCCCGTCAGGCGAGGCGACAGCTGCAAGTCTTCAGGCGCTGTCCAACCTGTCGCGCCTTGTGGCAAAGCCGGACACCGCCGGCGCCCAGACCTTGGACGGGCTTGTGCGCGAGATGCTGACGCCCTTGCTCAAGCAATGGCTGGATGCCCATTTGCCAGAGATTGTCGAGCGGCATGTCGCGCAAGAAGTGGCTCGGCTGTCGCGTCAGGCGCAAGGCTAAACCGCCGCGCCGCTTGCAAGCCCGCATTGCGACTGGCAAAGGCGGCGCATCATGTCCGAACTGCCTAAAACATTCGATCCGTCCGCCATTGAGGCGAAGTGGTACCGCCATTGGGAAGACACGGGGGCCTTTCGGCCGCACCGGCCCACCGCTGAGCCCTATACGATTGTCAACCCGCCGCCCAACGTCACCGGCAGCCTGCATATCGGCCATGCGCTGGACAACACGCTGCAAGACATCCTGATCCGCCATGCCCGCTTGCAGGGCAAGGACGCGCTGTGGGTCGTTGGCACCGACCATGCGGGCATTGCAACGCAGATGGTTGTCGAACGTCAGCTCAATGAGCGCCAGCAAAAGCGCACCGACTTCACCCGCGAGGACTTCATCGCGAAAGTCTGGGAATGGAAAGAGGAATCGGGCGGGCAGATCACCCGCCAGCTGCGCCGCCTTGGCTGTTCGATGGACTGGGCGAATGAACGCTTCACGATGGACGAAGGCTTTAGCCGTGCGGTCCTCAAGGTCTTTGTCGATCTTTACAACCAAAAGCTGATCTACCGCGACAAGCGGCTGGTCAATTGGGACCCGGGCCTGAAAACCGCGATTTCGGACCTTGAGGTCGAAACCCGCGAGGTGAACGGCAAGTTCTGGCATTTCCGCTACCCGCTCGCCGATGGCAGCGGGCATATCTCCGTTGCGACCACGCGGCCGGAAACCATGCTCGCCGATATGGCGGTTGCGGTGAACCCAGAGGATGATCGCTATAAGGCGTGGGTCGGCAAAAAGGTGCGGTTGCCAATTACGGGCCGCGAAATCCCGATTGTGGCGGATGAACACGCCGATCCGGAACTGGGCTCTGGCGCGGTCAAGATTACGCCCGGGCATGATTTCAATGACTTTGAAGTGGGCAAGCGCGCTGGCATCAAGGCGGCCGATATGCTCAACATGCTCGATGCCGAAGCGCGTGTGGTGCAGACGGCGGACGGCCTCATCCCCAATGACTATCTGGGGATGGACCGGTTTGAGGCGCGCAAGAAGGTGGTCGCCGCCATCGAGGCGGCGGGCCTGCTCGACAAGATTGAGGACCGCATCATTCAGACGCCTTATGGCGACCGCTCCAGCCAAGTGATCGAACCTTGGTTGACCGACCAATGGTATGTCGATGCCGAAACGCTGGCCAAGCCTGCCATCGAGGCGGTCAAATCCGGCGCGATCAAGGTTGTGCCGCAGACATGGGAAAAAACCTATTTCAACTGGATGGAAAACATCCAGCCTTGGTGCGTTTCCCGCCAGCTGTGGTGGGGGCACCAAATCCCGGCTTGGTATGATGCGGACGGAAATGTCTTTGTCGCGGAAAGCGAAGACGAAGCCAAGGCGCTGGCCGGCGGCAAAGACCTGACGCGCGATCCCGATGTGCTCGACACGTGGTTTTCCTCCGCGCTGTGGCCGTTCGGCACGTTGGGCTGGCCGGACCAGACCGTGACGCTCGCGCGCCATTATCCCAATGACGTGCTGATTTCCGGCTTTGACATCCTGTTCTTCTGGGATGCGCGCATGGCGATGCAGGGCATCCATTTCATGAAGGATGTGCCGTGGAAGACGCTCTATCTCCACGGGCTGGTGCGCGCGGCGGATGGGCAGAAAATGTCCAAGTCCAAGGGCAATGTCGTCGACCCGCTGGGGCTGATCGATCAATATGGCGCGGATGCCTTGCGCTTCTTCATGGCGGCCATGGAAAGCCAGGGCCGCGATGTGAAGATGGATGAAAAGCGCGTCGAAGGGTATCGCAACTTTGCGACCAAGCTCTGGAACGCGTCGCGCTTTGCCCAAGCCAATGGCATAAGCGGCAGCACCAGCGTGGAGGCCCCGGCCGCGACGTCAGCTGTCAACCGCTGGATCATTGGGGAAGTCGTCGCCACCGTGGCCAAGCTGGACAAGGCCTTTGAAGAGCTTCGCTTTGATGGGATGGCGGACGCGATCTACCATTTCGTCTGGGATCAGTTCTGCGACTGGTATCTGGAACTGATCAAGGGCCAGATTGATGACGAGACCAAGGCCGTTGCAGGGTGGGTGCTCGATCAGATTTTGGTCATGCTCCATCCCTTCATGCCCTTCATCACCGAAGAATTGTGGCACGCGCTGGCGGACCGCCCTTATGATCTGATCCACGCCCAATGGCCCGCGCCGAATGCGGTGCCGGATGCCGCGGCCAGTGCCGAAGTGGAATGGCTGATCCGGCTGGTCAGCGAAGTGCGCACCGCCAAGAATGAACTGGGCATTGCGCCGGGTGCCCGGCTGAACGCCCATGTGCGCGATGCTGGGGCAGAAACCATGGCGCGCCTTTCGCGCCAGCAAGCAGCGATCGCCCGTCTCGCGCGCCTAGACAGCGTGTCGAACGACCCGGCACCCGAAGGCGGCGCCATCCAGCTGGTGGTCGATGAAGCCACCTTTGTCCTTCCCTTGGCCGGGGTGATTGATCTGGACGCTGAACGCGCGCGCATCACCAAGGCGATCGAGGCGGCGGCAAAGGAAGCCGCGTCGCTGGCCGGGCGTCTCAACAACCCGGCCTTTGTCGAAAAGGCAAAGCCGGAAGCCGTTGAAAAGGCGCGCGCTGATCATGCCGAAAAATCGTCGGAAGTTGATCGTTTGCAGGCTGCCCTTGCGCGGTTAGGATAAGTCCCATGACCCTTCATCTCGCCACCCGTCTGCGCCGTACCCGCGCTTCTGCCTGGAGCCGGGCACTGCATGGCGAAACCGTGCTGACCCCGGCCGATCTGATCTGGCCGCTGTTCATCACCGAAGGCGATGCCGAAGAACCGATATCAACGCTGCCGGGTGTGTCGCGCTGGCCGGTGGCAGGCATTGTGCAGCGGGCCAAGGAAGCGCGCGATCTGGGCATTCCGTGCGTTGCGCTGTTCCCCAATACGCCGCGCCATTTGCGCACCGAGGATGGGCGCGAGGCGCTGAACCCGGATAATCTGATGTGCCGGGCAACCCGCGCCATCAAGGACGCGGTGCCCGATATCGGCGTGCTGACCGATGTTGCGCTCGACCCCTATACCGCGCACGGACATGACGGGCTTGTCGATGCCAATGGCTATGTCTTGAACGATGCCACGGTTGAGGTTTTGGTGGGGCAGTCGCTCAATCAGGCCCGCGCCGGGGCAGACATCATTGCGCCCTCCGATATGATGGATGGACGCATCGGCGCGATCCGGACAGCGTTGGAGGAAGGGGCATTCCCCAATGTCCAGATCATGTCCTATGCCGCCAAATATGCCAGCGCCTTTTACGGCCCCTTCCGCGACGCGGTGGGGGCTGCCGGGCTGCTGCAAGGCGACAAGAAAACCTATCAGATGGATCCGGCCAATGCCGAAGAGGCGTTGCGCGAAGTCGCGCTGGATCTGGATGAAGGCGCTGATAGCGTCATGGTCAAACCGGGCCTGCCCTATCTCGACATCATTGTCCGGGTGAAGCAGGCGTTCGACGTGCCCGTCTTTGCCTATCAGGTGTCCGGCGAATACGCGATGATTGAAGCGGCCGTGGCGGCGGGCGCGGGGGATCGGGACAAGCTCGTCTTGGAAACGCTGTTGGCCTTTAAGCGGGCGGGCTGTTCAGGCGTGCTGACCTATCACGCGCTTCACGCGGCCAAGCTTCTTCATGGCTGAGTTTCGCCTTGAAACCGCGCGGCTGGTGCTGCGCGGCTGGCGCGAAAGTGACCGGGTCGCCTTTCATGCGATCAACACCGATCCGCGCGTGATGCGGTTTTTGGGGCCGTTGATGAGCCTTGAGGATATCGACGCGCTGATCGGTCGGCTGACGCGGATGCAGGACGAACTCGGCCATTGCTTCTGGGCGGTGGAACGCAAGGAAGATGGTCGGCTGATCGGCTGGTGTGGTCTGATCCGGGGAGCCAAAGGCACACCGATTGAAGATCAACTGGAGGTGGGCTGGCGACTGGCCTTTGACCAATGGGGTCAGGGCTATGCCCATGAAGCCGCCAGCGCTGCGATCACTTGGGCCTTTGACCATTTGGCGGACGAACGGGTCTGGGCGATCACCGTCGATGACAATGACCGCAGCTGGGGCCTGATGGAGCGGCTGGGCATGGCGCGGCACGAGGCCTTGGGCTTTGACCATCCCAATGTGCCGCAAGGTAGCCCGCTGCGCGCGCATATCACCTATAGCATCAGCAAGGCCGATTGGGCCGCAGCGCACTAATCGCGCCGCCCGTTGATCCGCCGCGCGCAATCGGCCATGACGGTGCCATGCAAGACGTTTCCATTATCAGCCTGAACGGCCATACCCCGCGCATCGATCCTTCGGCCTATATCGCCCCCGGCTGCCGGATTATCGGCGATGTGGAAATCGGACCCGAAGCCAGCATCTGGTATAATTGTGTGCTGCGCGGCGACGTCAACGCAATCCGCATCGGCGCCCGCTCCAATGTGCAGGATGGCACGGTTATCCATTGCGATTCAGATAAAGGCGGGATGCGTGGCACCCCGACGATTATCGAAGACGGTGCGCTGATCGGCCATATGGCCATGCTGCATGGCTGCACCATCGGCGCCAATGCGCTTGTCGGGCTTGGCTCTATCGTGATGGATGGTTGCGTGCTGGAAGAAAATGCGATGCTCGCGGCAGGTGCCATGCTGACCCCCGGCAAGCGGATTGCGAGCCTCGAAATGTGGGGCGGTCGCCCGGCGCGGCTGATGCGGACGCTGGACGAGAATTGGGTGACGATGAACAAGCTGGCCGTTGCCCATTATGTGCATAATGGGCAGCTGCATAAGGCCGGTATTAGCGGTTAAGGCCGCCCAACAACGTCGCCATCCGATCGGTTTGGCGTGCATCCAGCGCAACAACATCGCGGATCGCTTGCTGAAGTGGGGCTAAATCCGCGCTTGGCCCTGTGCTGATCTGCCGCTGCAAAAGCGAATCGAGGTCAGCGAGGGCCGATTTGGCGCCCGCACGGGCCTGTTCCGCGTCGGATACCGCCATTTGCGCCGCAACCCAGCTTTCGCTTTCGGCCGCGCCCGCAGCAGACACGGCTTTTTCGGCGCGGGCAGCTGCGGCGTCAAAGGGGGCTATACTGTCCTGTGCCATCTTCATCGCTGCGTCGATCTGGCGCGCCACAACGGGGTCAGACGGCGCAAGCACGATCGGCTTTGGGGCCGGTTCGTTCAGCAAATCTGCGGCCTTCGCCTCTATCGGGCGGGGGTTGAGCGACGGGAATGTTCCCGGCGCTGCACAGCCTGAGGCGAAGACAAACAGCACAAGGGGCGCAAGGCGAAACGGGGTTAAGATCATGTCAAGCTTCTACGCTCTGCACTTCCTTGTCGCAACGGGCTTGCACTTTCCCAAAAACCCGACTAACCGCGCCTCTCCAATGCGCGCCCGTAGCTCAGCTGGATAGAGCATCAGACTACGAATCTGAGGGTCGGACGTTCGAATCGTTCCGGGCGCGCCATTTTCCAGACACCGGCAGAAAGCTTCATCGCCAACATTCCTTGGCGGTAGGACCTGTCGCAAATTGCCCCTTCTGTGTATGGACCGGCACGCGTGTTCAATCTTTGGGGGTTGGGCATGGGGGCTGAGGCTGTCAGGTCGGGCGCCGTTAGGCTTGGATAAAAAGGGACGTGTTTTGGGTGTCATAGCTTTTGGGGCAGCCCTGATGCTGCAAGCGCAGTCTGACGTCACGCCACCTGTGCACCCGGATTTAAGGCAATCTATTGAAACGTCCGTCGGGCAAGCCAATCCAGCCCCCGACAGCAGCCCAGCTGCCCCCCCAGCGTCCGCTGCCCCGGATATAAACCCGACGCCGAATATATCCCACGCCCATGAAGCGGATACCATCGTCATAACGGCAAAGGCACCGCCCCCGCCCGGAGACCCCTTGCAAGGGGTCAATACCGTATCGTTTGGGGCCGTTCAGGCGGTTGACAAAGTCTTTATCGGGCCAGTGACCAAAGGCTATGAACGCGCCATTCCGAGCCAATCACGTCTGGGCATTCATAACGCCCTGAACAATTTGAACGAACCGATCGTGTTTGTGAATTTTGTTCTTCAGCTAAACCTAGCCAAGGCCGCCGAGACGGTGGCGCGCTTTGCGATCAATTCCACGCTGGGGGTGGCGGGCCTGTTCGATGTGGCAAAGCGCAAGCCGTTCCACCTGCCCCGGCGGGCAAATGGGGTGGGCGATACGCTGGGCTTTTATGGGGTGCCACCCGGCCCCTATCTTTTCCTGCCGCTGATCGGGTCGACAACGGTGCGCGATATGTTGGGGCGCTCGACCGATTTGTTGATGCTGCCCGCTGCGGCGGGATCGCCCTTTAACAGGCCCGATTATCAGTTGGCCTCAGGTGTTTTAAGCGCGCTGGATGAACGCAGCCAGTTTGATGACGAACTGCAGAAGATCCGCAAAAGTGCCAACCCCTATGACGCCATGCGGGCTTATTACCTCAAGCGCCGCGCCTGCGAGATTGCAACACTCCACGCGCTGAAGAAACGCCACGGCCAGCCCCCGGCCTCAACGCAGGTGAAGCTGCCGGGCAAGGCCGCAGAGCAAATCCTGTGTCAACCATCCCTGCCGACCCAAGGCACGGATGTCGAAGCGGGTGATCCCTCGCCCGCCCGAAATCCTTAGATCGGGAAATGCCCGGGCTGGGTCTCCACTGTGATCCAGCGCAATTCGGTAAAGCTATCGACCCCGGCCTTTCCGCCAAAGCGTCCATAGCCGGAGGCGCCGACGCCACCAAAGGGCATTTGTGCCTCGTCGTGCACGGTGGGGCCGTTGACATGGCAAATGCCGGATTGAATGCGGCGCGCCACGGTCAGCCCCTTGGCAATGTCCTTGGTAAAGACCGCCGCCGACAGGCCATATTGGGTGTCGTTGGCCAATTCGATGGCGTGCTCGGTATCGCGCGCGCGGATCATCGCGACAACGGGCCCGAAGCTTTCATCGCGATACAGGTTCATGGCGTCGGTCACGCCATCAACGACGGTCGCTGGCATGACGACACTGGTCGCCGGCCCGCCGGTCAGCACTTTTGCGCCCTTGGCCGTCGCATCCGCGATCAGCGCGTTGACATGGGTGACTGTCTTTTGATCGACGACAGCGCCCAAGGGCGTTGTCCCCGCGCGCGGATCGCCTGCGACAAGCGTTTGCGCCTTGGCGGCAAATTTTTCGGCAAACGCATCGGCGACGGCATCGACAACGATGATCCGTTCCGTCGACATGCAAATCTGCCCCTGATTCATAAATGCGCCAAAGGCAGCGGCCTTTACCGCCTCATCAAGGTCGGCATCTTCCAGCACAAGCAGCGGCGCCTTGCCGCCCAGTTCCAAGAGGCAGGGCTTGAGATGTTCTGCTGCACGCTTGGCGATGATCCGCCCGACATGGGTGGAGCCCGTGAAGTTGATCCGTTTGACCTCGGGGGCATCAATCAGCGCGCCGACAACGGCTGCTGCATCTTCGGGCGCGTTGGTTACCACATTCACCACGCCTTCGGGGAAGCCCGCTTCGGCAAAGGCTTCGATGATCAGCTGGTGGGTGCGCGGACAGGTTTCGCTGGCCTTCAGGATAACAGTGTTGCCACAGGCCAGCGGCACGGCAATGGCCCGCACGCCAAGGATGATGGGTGCGTTCCATGGCGCGATGCCAAGGATAACGCCCACGGGTTCTTTCAGGCCCATCGCCAAGCAGCCCGGCTTGTCGCTGGGGATGACTTCGCCCGAAATCTGGGTGGTCAGTGCCGCCGCCTCTCGCACCATCGAGGCCGCAAGGCCAAGATTGAACAGGGCCCAGCCCTTGGTCGCGCCAATCTCTGCCATCATCGCCGCCACAAAAGCATCGGCGCGCGCCTCCAGCGCTGCGGCAGCTTTTATCAGGATTGCGCGGCGGGCATTGGGCCCCATCGCTGCCCATGCCGGAAAGGCGGCGCCCGCCCGTGCCGCGATCGCTGGCATATCGCCCGCCTTCATCGCCGGGGCAGATGAGGCCACATCCCCAGTCATGGGGTTCAGTCGGGTGAAGGTCATTTTCATCTCCTGTACGCGCTCGTCAGCGCGCGGCAATAGGGCGGCGTTTGCGATTATGTAAGGCGGCACCCCCGTTTTCGGGCAGGGTTTTCACTCTTGCGCGCGGTGCGGCCCCATCAATAATATCTTCAGGTCACCGTTGCAGCGCGTAGATTGAACAAGCAGATAGATCGACAGGAACAACATGCCGCCGAAAAAAGCGATAACCCCCAGCGCGAGGCCCGCGGCAGAAAAATTGTGCCTCCATGCGGTCCAAAGCGCGGACAGCGCCAGAAAGCACATGAAATCCAAATTGAACTGACCCGGCCAGCCCATTTGCGTCATGTCTCCAAAAAAGATCGGCAACAGGTCCAGGCCGTGATGGGCAATGGTGACCGACGTATAGGAAAGGAT
>JAHEGQ010000119.1 GCA_024645025.1 Sphingomonadaceae bacterium | reverse complement strand
AGGCCCGCAACTCAAACAGGCGGGCCTCATCGGCCTCCAGCGCGGCCGGATCAAAGGTCAGGGCTTGGGCGGCATCTTGCAACCGCTCTTCGGCCAAATGCCCCTCGATGATCGCGCGATCGACGGCCGCCAACGCCTCGACCAGCGCGGGATGATCGCCCGAAATGCGGTCCAACACGCGGGCAGCCTGACGCAACTGCGACAGCCCGCCATCCGCGCCATCAACCAGCGCCGTGACAGCTGCCAGTTCCGCCGCAATCTTTTCGCCGCGCTGCATCGTGGCGCGCCGATTGGCCAAATCCGCTTCCTCGCCCGGCTGCGGCGCAAAGCCATTCAATTCGGACACCGCGTGTTCCAGCCATTCTCGGTCGCGTTCGGCATCAGCCAGCGCCTGACGCGCAACCTCCAGCGCCGCCTGTGCAGTCCGCCATGCTTCATAAGCGGCATCCAAAGCCCGCACATCAACCCGCGCAAAACTGTCCAAAAGGTCGCGGTGCCCGCGTGGGTTGATCAGGCCGCGATCGTCGTGCTGACCATGGATTTCAACCAACAGCCCGCCCAAATCGCGCAGCAGGGCAGCCGAAACCGGCTGATCGTTCACAAAGGCGCGGCTACCACCATCCGCCTTCACCGTGCGCCGAACAATCAGCTCTTCTTGAGGGTCCACCTTCAGGTCATTGGCCTGCAACAGCCGCGTTGCGCCTTCGGGGGCCATGAAGCTGGCCGTCACACTGGCTTGCGCGCAGCCTTGCCGCACAAGGCCGCTATCCGCCCGGTCGCCCAACGCCAAGCCCAGCGCATCCAGCAGGATGGATTTACCGGCACCAGTTTCCCCCGTGAGGACACCCAACCCACCCGAAAAATCGAGGTCAAGCGCCTCGATCAGCACGACATCGCGGATCGAGAGGGACGTCAGCATCGCAAACTTACGACTTAGGCGCGTTCTTCTGCATCAACTGATAGGCGCGCTGATACCATTCGGATGCGGGATAGTTGCGGCCAAGAACAGCCGCCATGCGCTGCGCCTCTTCCGGCACGCCCATTGCCAGATAGCTTTCGGTCAGGCGCATCAAGGCTTCCGGCGCGTGGCTGGTGGTCTGATAATCGTCCACAACCTTGCGGAAGCGGACCGTGCTGGCCAGCCAAAGGCCGCGACGCTGATAAAAACGGCCGATTTCCATTTCCTTACCGGCCAAGTGATCGCGGATCAGATCCACCTTCAACCGGGCATCCGCGGCATAGCGCGAGGTCGGGTAGCGACGGGTCAATTCACCAAAGGCATCCAGCGCCTGTTGGGTGATTTTTTGGTCCCGCGTCACATCTGAAATCTGCTCATAATAATTCAGCGCGATCAAATAATACGCATAAGGCGCATCGCGGTTACCGGGGTGGATCGACAAGAAGCGCTGCGCCGAACTGGTCGATTCGGTATATTCCCGGGCCAGATAATATGAATAGGCGCTCATCAGCTGCGCGCGACGCGCCCAGACGGAATAAGGGTGCTGCCGTTCGACTTCATCAAACAGCGCCGCAGCCAGCTTATACTGCCCCTTGTCGAGCCGCGCTTTTGCGGCATTGTAAAGCGTCGACACGTCGCGGGCGACATAGGATGTGTCTGCCTTGCTGCGGGCGCGATTCCCGGCACAACCCGCAAGCGGGACAGCGATCACAAGGGCGGCAAGGACAGCTGCGGTCCGAAAGCGGAAGCTCAACATGGCTGCGTCTTAGCCCGCCGGACCGCATCCGCCAAGCACAGAGATAGGCTTTCGGTAATGCTTTGTGATTATCTTGGTTTGCCATGCCCGCCCGCCTGCGCGTCCTGACCCTTTCAACCTTATTCCCCGATGCTTCCCGTCCGCATTTGGCCCCCTTTGTCCTGCGCCAAACGCAAGAACTGGCCAAGCTCGATGGGCTGGAGGTGAAGCTGGTCGCCCCCCGCGGCATCCCGCCCTTCCCGCTTCGCCATCATCCCCATTACCGCAGGCTGGCGCGGGTGCCGATGCGCGAGACGTGGGAAGGACTTGATGTATTTCGCCCGGCCTTTCGCCACTGGCCGCTGACCAATGGCCGCTTTGATGTTGCGGCGCTGATCCGAGCCTTGCATCCTCTGCTGAAAAAGATCCGATCAGAGTTTCCCTTTGATGTGATCGACGCCCAATATTTCTTTCCCGATGGCCCTGCTGCAACAGCCCTTGGCGCAAGGTTTGGCGTCCCTGTGTCGATCAAGGCGCGGGGCGGCGACATTCACTTCTGGGGCGTTCGCGCGCCCAGCGCCTCGCAAATTCAGGCTGCCGCTGCTCAGGCGGGTGGGTTGTTGGCGGTGTCTGAGGACTTGCGACAAGACATGATTGCGCTGGGTCTGGAAGGGGCCAAAATCCGTGTTCACCACACCGGCGTCGATCTGGATAGATTTATACTCCGCGATAAGGCGGCCACGAAGGCCAGCCTTGGCGTGTCTGCGCCCCTGATCCTGTGCCTAGGGGCGCTGATCCCGCGCAAGCGGACGGCACTGGTTCTGGCGGCTTTGCGGCATTTGCCAAACGCACAATTGGTCTTGATCGGGGACGGTCCCGATGCAACCCGGTTGCAGCGTTTGGCGGTCCAGCTGGGCGTCGCGCCGCGCGTTCAGTTCCTTGGGGCAAGGCCGCAATCCGACATTGCCCTTTGGCTGGCCGCTGCTGACGTCATGGCGCTGCCCTCGCGCTCTGAAGGATTGGCGAATGCCTGGCTAGAGGCGCTTGCCTGTGGCACGCCAATTGTCATTACGGATGCGGGCGGCGCGCATGAGGTGTTGCGCAATGACGCCGTGGGCAGGATTGCGCCCCCCTCTGCCTCGGCCATTGCCCGCGCGATATCCGACTTGCTTGCCGATCCGCCCAATCCAAAACTATGCCGTGCAGTCGCCGCGCGCTTCACTTGGGCCAAAAATGCCCAAGCGCTGCGCGACCACCTGCTATTTCTGATCCGGAAATGACTCGCTGATCCGTTCCGCACCGGGCTTGCCCGTTTCGGTCTGGATGAAGCTGTCGGGCGTTACATTCAGCCAGATCAGCACCGGGGCCGAAATATAGAAGGACGAGAATGTCCCGATCACGATGCCCAGCAACATGGATGCGGTAAAGCCGAAGATCGTATCCGGCCCGACGAGCAACAAGATCGTCAACGTCATGATCAGCGACAAGGACGTCGTCACCGTGCGCGACAGCGTTTCGTTGACCGATAGGTTGAGCAGTGGCTCAATCTCCATCTTCCGATATTTGCGAAGGTTTTCGCGGATGCGATCGTAGATCACGATGGTGTCGTTCAACGAGTACCCAATGATCGTCAGGATCGCGGCCACGACGTTCAGGTCAAAGGGCAACCGCGTCAGCGCAAAAAAACCGAAGGTGAGAATAACGTCGTGGAACAAGGTTACCAACGCGCCGACGCCAAACTGCCATTCAAACCGAAACCAGATGAACAGCGAAATCGCCAGCATCGCCAACGTCAGCGCAAAGCTGCCCGTCCCAAACAATTCGCACCCAACCTTGCCGGACACAGAATTAACCGCGCCGATATCCACACCGGGATAGGCCTTGGTCAGTTCCATGCGCACTTTGGACGCGATCTTATTCGATTGATCGGCGGGGCCGTCCTTGACGACCGTGCTGCCGATGCACTTGCCAATGGGGTTCGTTGCCTCACCTTCCAAGGGAATACGGATGCTGACGACGCGCGGGTCTGTCATTTGTTGCAGCACGACATCCCCGACATCCATTGCTTCCATCCGGCCGCGCAATTCCGCCAGATCAACAGGCTTTTGGAAGGTCACGCGGATCGATTGGCCGCCAACAAAATCAATCCCCCAATTGAGCCCCCGCACCGCGACCAGCGTGACCGAGGACAGCAATAAGGTGATCGAAACCGCCAGCGCCCACCAACGAAAGCTGAGAAAGGCAATATTGGTGGTGTCGGGAACAAGTTTTACGGGGCGCATATCTGCTCTTCCGTCACAAAGTCAGCGTCTTCGGGCGGCTGCGCTCAAGATAGTGCGACACCAGAAGACGGGTGAAGGTGACGCCGGTGAACACCGACGTTGCGATACCAAGCGCTAGCACAACAGCGAAGCCCTTGATGGGCCCCGTTCCGAACCAGAACAGGATGATCGCGGAAATGACATTGGTGATATTGGCATCAAAGATCGCGGTGGAGGCTTCCTTGAACCCAAATTCCACTGCCTGCATGGTTCGACGCCCCCGACGGATTTCCTCACGGATGCGTTCGTTGATAAGGACGTTCGCATCCACGGCAGCCCCGATGGTCAGAACGAAACCGGCAATGCCGGGCAGCGTCAGTGTTGCGTTGAACAAGCCCATCAGGCCCAACACCAGCATCCCGTTCACGAACAGCGCAATCGTCGTGTAAACCCCAAACCGGAAATAGGTCAGGATCATATAGGCCACGAGCGCCAGCGTCGCGAGCAAGCCGGCCAGCACGCCCTTCTGGATCGAATCCTTGCCCAGTTCAGCACTGACGCTGGATTCTTCAATCACCTTAAGGGCGACGGGCAATTTGCCCGACCGCAGGGAAATCGACAGGTCGTTGGCCGACTGCACCGTGAAATTACCCGATATCTGGGCGCTGCCGCCCAAAATGGGTTCGTTGATATTCGGTGCCGACAAGACAACGCCATCGAGAATGATCGCAAAAGGCTTGCCGACATTCTGGCTCGTCACCCGACCAAATTTGCGCCCGCCTTGGCTGTTGAACCGGATCGATACGACCGGGTTGCCCGACTGTGGGTCAAAGGCCTGACGCGCATCGTTCAGTTCATCGCCCGATACCATGACCCGACGTTTCACCGCGATCTTGCCGCCTTCGGCCATCGGCAGCACCTGACTGCCCGCTGGCGCACGGCCCGCTGCCACTTCCTG
>JAHEGQ010000018.1:19114-23190 GCA_024645025.1 Sphingomonadaceae bacterium | reverse complement strand
TTCCGCTTTCGCCAATCGTTCGCTCAGCGCCGGGCGGTCGGCTTCGGCTGCTATAATCTGGGCGTCGAGCGCCTTGGCTTCAGCTTCCAGCCGGGTCAGGGCCGCGGCGGCATCATAGGCCAGTTCCCCTTCGCGCTGGCGGTCGGCCACCAGCCGTTCGGTCTGGGCGGCAAGGTCTTGGATCCGCTGGTTCAGTGCCGCGCGCTCTGTCCGGAGCGCGGCCAGCTTGTGCCCGGCTTCATTTGCCCGGTCGCGCGCCGCGATAGCGGCAAAGCGCAGATCCCCCAATTGGCGCACCGCCTCTGCCTGATAGGCCGCGGCGGCCCGCTGGGCTTCGCTGGCCTTTTGCACCGCCGCTTCGGCAGCTTGTGCCTCCGCCTTAGCCTTATCAGCGGCGGCGGCGGCATCGCGCCAGCGGGCAAAGATCATGCGGGCTTCGGCCACGCGAATATCGGCCGATAATTTGCGATACCGCTCTGCTGCGCGGGCCTGACGCCGCAGCGTGCCGGCGCGCGCCTCCATATCCGCCAATATTTCGTTCAGCCGGTTCAGGTTGCTTTCGGTGGCGCGCAGCTTTTGTTCCGCATCCTTGCGGCGGACGTGCAGACCGGAAATCCCGGCTGCTTCTTCCAGCATGGCGCGGCGGTCCACCGGCTTGGCGGCGATCACAGCCCCGATCCGGCCCTGACTGACAAGGGCGGGGGAATGCGCCCCGGTTGCGGCATCGGCAAAGACCAGCGCGACGTCTTTGGCGCGGACATCGCGGCCATTGATGCGATAAGCAGAACCCGCCCCGCGCTCAATCCGGCGGACGACTTCCAACTCGCGGTCGTCGCCCGTGCTGGCATCGCGTTCGGCCAAGATGGAGACTTCGGCAAAGTCGCGCGACGCGCGTTTTTCCGTCCCGGCAAAGATGACGTCGTCCATCGCGCCGCCGCGCAACGACTTTGCGCTGCCTTCGCCCATCACCCAGCGAATGGCTTCCAGCAGGTTCGATTTGCCGCACCCATTGGGGCCGACAATGCCAGTCAGGCCCGGCTCAATGCGAAGCTCGCTCGGGTCGACGAAGCTTTTAAAGCCCGTCAGCTTGAGCCGCTTGATCCGCACGTGCCGGTTCCTTTTAAGCGCCTGCGTCCATCAGCTTGGGCTTCAGCACATCCCAAGACGAGGTGTTCTCCTGCGTCACACCATTGATGACAAAAGTTGGCGTGCCTTGCACCTTGAATTCGCGCACGCCCTTTTCGGTCATGGCGACCATGGCATCGATTGCCTTGGCATCTGCGATGCAGGCCTTGGCCTTGGCAGCGGCGATGCCGCGTTGCTGCACGAAATCAACCAGCCCCAGCTTATCGGCCAGCACCTGCGTCAACTGTAGCGGGTTCATGCCTTGCAGTGCCTTTTGGTCCGCTTCGGTAAAGCTTTGGGTCTTGCCCAGCCAGTCGCGCTGCGTTTCGAACAATTGTTCGGCAATCGGGAAGAAGGTGCCCGGGCCGCCGCACTTGGCCAGCAGGGCAGCTGGAATATCCAACTGGTTCAGCATGAACGTGCGGAACTCGTAAGAGACCGTGCCCTTGTCCACCAAGGCCCGCAGCTCCACCTTCGATTTTTCTGAAAATTCCGCGCAATGCGAACAGGTCAAAGCGCCATATTCGATCAGCTTTACCGGCGCATCCGGGTTGCCCATCAGCATCCCGCCATCGGGCGTGACTGAGGTTTTCTCTGACCATTTTGTGCCAGCTGGTGCAGCAATCGCACTAGCCCCACTCGACCCAGAATCCCCCGGCGCGCTTTTGCCATTACAGGCAGACAGCAGCAGCAGGGCAGAGGTTGCAAGCAGCAGTTTTTTCATCGCATCATTCCTTTAACGCTGGCTAATGGCGGCTTTCAGCGCCGCTTCAATGTCACTCCATTCAGAAGACCGCGGACCCGCTTCGCCATTGATGAAGAAGGTTGGTGTCCCCACCAGCTTGCGGACGTCAACAGCATCCTTGGTCATCGCAAGCAGGGTTTTCTGCATCTGGTCCGATGCCAGGCAGATGTTGATCTGCGCCGGCGTGACCCCGCGGGCTTGCGCCATGGCCGTTAGGCCACTGCCCTTCGCCAGCGTTTGCAACTGGCGGGCCAAGGGCATTGTCTTCAACTGCGCTTCCTGTTTGATCGCGACGACCTGCGCCTCGGCAATCCAGACAGGCTGACGACCCATGATGTCTTCGGTCAACTGAAAAACCCGCGACGGGCCGCCGCACCGCGCCAAAAGGGCGGCCGTCAGGTCCAATTGATCGCGCACCATGTTGCGGATCTCATAGGCGACCAATCCGGTCGCGATGTAATTCCGCTTCAAGGGCTCGGACGATTCTTCTGTAAAATGCGCACAGTGGCTACAGGTGTAGCTAAGATATTCGACCAGCCGAACCTTGGCCCGTGGGTTGCCCAGAACAAAGGCCCCTTGCGGTGTGATGGTGACCATCTTGAGATAATTGGGCGGCGTGGCAGCCGTTGCGGGCGCGACAGCAACAAAAGCCGCGAAAATGAGCGTAGCAAGATAACGGATCAACGGACTTTCCCCAATATTGGAAGGCCAGACGGTGCATTTGCGACCCCTTGGGCAAGGGATGTCAGCACAGCCCGCAATTCAGGATCGGCAATTTCGCGCAGCGAATCGCCCAGCTCTGCCGGGACGGGCCGCAGATCGGGCTTGGCAGGGCGCGGCTGAGCGCGGCGGACATCACCCGTTTTCAGCGTGATGCGAGCGACAGCGGGATAGCCAAAAAAGCGGTTCACCCGCTCCATGATCACGGGTTGGACGTGTTGCATCATGGGACCAAAGGCGCGCTCCACCACCAAGGTCAGCGTGCCGTCAGACTTTTTGCCCTGCGGAAAGCGGATCGATTCGGGCGCGGAAACATCGGCATATTTTTCGCCCACAATCTCGCGCCAGCGGCTTACGACAGAAGACTGGATAAAGCCAAACCGCTTAAATGCGGCCTGACCCACGCCGGGAACAAGTTCCGCAACGCTTTTGGCGGGGCCGCCGCGCGGCCGCTCTATTGGTCGAGAAGGCTGCTTGTCTTTTGCCATTCCCGCTCCCATGCCAGAGCGCGCCATGTCCGTCGAGAGAGCGCCCCCGATTACCAACAAGATTCTCGCGCATTATGATCGCCATGCGCGGGATTTGCCGTGGCGCAGCCCGCCGGGTGCGCCCGCGCCCGACCCGTATCGCGTTTGGCTTTCGGAAATCATGCTGCAGCAAACGACAGTGGCGTCGGTCAAAGCCTATTTTGATTATTTCACCACGCGTTGGCCGCGCGTCACGGATCTGGCCGCAGCGGACGATGCTGATGTGATGGCGGCATGGGCGGGGCTGGGCTATTATGCCCGCGCCCGCAATCTTCTGGCCTGCGCGCGCTTTGTCGCGGGGGCGTTAGGGGGGCATTTCCCAAACGATGAAACGGGTCTGCAGGCTTTGCCCGGCATCGGGCCCTATACCGCCGCTGCGATCGCCGCGATTGCCTTTGGGCGGCAGGTTGCGGTGGTTGATGGCAATGTGGAACGGGTGATCACCCGGCTTTATGCGGTGGCAACGCCGCTGCCGGCTGCCAAGCCGCACATCCACGCGCTGCTGACGCCTTTGGTGCCAGCGGACCGCCCCGGCGATTTTGCCCAAGCAATGATGGATTTGGGTGCGACGATCTGTACGCCACGCAAGCCGCTTTGCGCGCTATGTCCGGTGGCAGACCATTGTCAGGGCCGGTTGGCGGCAGAACAATTTCCCGTGAAGCCGCCCAAGCCGCCCAAGCCGGATCGACAAGGCCAATCGTGGTGGATCGAGGCGGAGGGTCGCGTCTTTCTGGTCCGTCGGCCGGACCGTGGGCTGCTAGGCGGGATGCAAGCCTTGCCAAGTTGCGACTGGAAGGGCGCGCATAAGCCGCCACCCATTGCCGGGGATTGGCAACAACGCGGGGCGGTTATCCATGTCTTCACGCATTTTCGGCTAACACTTGAGGTCTTGGTGCTGATGTTGCCAAAGCCGCCCGTGCTGCCGCTTGACGGTCAATGGTGGCCGATTGACCGCTTGG
>JAHEGQ010000018.1:0-19104 GCA_024645025.1 Sphingomonadaceae bacterium | reverse complement strand
CACGGTCCATCGGCGCCAGTTTCTAGGCGCGTCTGCGGTCGCTGCCGGTCTTGCGGCATTGCCGCGCGCGGCTTGGGCAACGGTCCCCCCAGCGCATTGGGGCGCGGTCCGCAAGGCAATGCAGGGCTTTGTCGACACGCGATATGTGCCGGGTGCCGTTGGTGTGATCGCCCGAGGCACCGATGCGCCAGAGATTTTGAAGGCGGGCACGTTGGCCTTTGACAGTGCGGTTCCCGTTGATGAAAATTCGCTGTTCCGGTGCTATTCGATGACCAAGCCGATCACGGGCATGGCAGCGATGATCCTGATCGAAGAAGGCAAGCTGGGGCTGGACCAGAATATTGCGGATTTCATCCCCGGCTTTGCCCAGCCCCGCGTGATGATTGATCCGGACAAAAGCCTTGAAAGCCGCCCTTCCGCGCGGCCCATCACGGTTCGCAACCTGCTGACCCATACGGCGGGCTTAGGCTATACCATCGTTTCCAAGGGGCCGTTGCTGGATGCCTATTTCAAGCTGGGGCTGACCCCGGCTTCCGCTTCGCGCAAGCCAATTCCCGGCCAGCCCGCCATCACCACGGCCCCCAGCCTTGCGGAATTTGCAGACCGCCTTGCAACCCTGCCGCTGATTGCGGACCCGGGGACGGTGTGGAGCTATTCCGTCAGCCTTGACCTTTTGGGCCGGGTGATCGAACTGGCGAGCGGTCAGCCTTTTGACCGCTTCCTGCAAGATCGCATCTTTACGCCTTTGGGGATGACGAGCAGCTATTTCCAAGTGCCGCAAAGCGAAATGGGACGGTTGACCACCAATTATTTCGGTGCATCTTTTGGCACGTTCCCGATGGATCCGGGCAATGACAGTGTCTTTTTGGACAAGCCGGCCTTCCCGTTCGGCGGGGCTGGGCTTGTCAGCAGCCCGCGCGATTATGATCGCTTCTTGGCCATGCTGATGGGTGAAGGCGCGATAGGCGGCGTCCGGATCATGTCGCGCGAGACAGCAAAGCTGGCCATGTCAAACCTTGTGCCTGCAGGCACGCGCATGGAAAGCTTTGTCAAAGGGCAAGGTTTCGGCGCGGGCGGGCGGGTCACCATTGGCCCGCGCGATACGGGTGAGGGGATTGGCACCTTTGGCTGGGGCGGCGCCGCTTCCACCATTGGCTGGGTGGATCGCACGCGCGGCGTTCGGGCGTCGGGCTGGTCGCAGATTATGACCATGAGCCAGCAGCCCTTTGTCGAGGGCTTCAGCAAATCGGTTTATCAGGAAGGGGCCGCCTGATGGGCGCGCCCGGCTTCACAGGGTCGCCGCTTGATCGTGTCGACCATATCCGCAACGACGGGGATGCTTTTAACGCGCTGCTGAATGACTGGCGGGGCCGTGTGTTGGGGCTGGACGGGCTTGATCCGCAAGTTTCCGCGGAAGGACGGTTGGTCTGGCAAAGCCTGGCAGATGTCGCGCTGGATCTGGACCTGATCCTTTTGGGCCTGCACGAAGAGCGGCCCCATTTCGTGCCCATTCACAGCGGACAGGGTGGAGCGCCGCGATCGCCTGCAGTTTGGCGGGCGCTGGCGACGCTGCCTGCGGAAGAGGCGGCCATTTACGGCACGGCGCGCAGTTTGATTGATTGGCACAATGGGCACCGCTTTTGCGGCCAGTGCGGCGGGCCAACCAAAACCTTTCGCGCCGGATGGGGGCGCAAATGCGATGACTGCGGCAAGGAACATTTCCCCCGCACAGACCCGGTCGTCATCATGCTGGCTGAATATGCCGGGCGCGTGCTGATTGGGCGGCAGTCCGCTTGGCCTGCTGGCAATTATTCGGCGCTGGCCGGCTTTCTGGAGCCCGGCGAAAGCGTGGAAGAAGCGGTGCGGCGGGAAATTTTTGAAGAAGCGGGAGTCCGGTGTGGGGCTGTGCGCTATGTCACCAGCCAACCTTGGCCCTTTGGTGGGTCGCAGTTGATGATTGCGTGCATCGCCCAAGCCGAAAGCGATATTCTGAACATCGACACCAAAGAACTGGAAGACGCGCGCTGGGTGTCGCGGGATGAGGTGCGGGCGGCGCTAGAGGATGCGCCGAACAAAAGCTTTGGTGCGCCGCCGCCCTTTGCCATTGCCAATACGCTGTTTCGGCGCTGGGTGGCGGAAAGCTGACCTATCCCCGCGGTCGCGCCTGCTTATAGGTTCCAAGCAGGCGCAGGGAGCGGGAATAAAAGCTCAATTCTTCCAGCGCGCGGGCCACAGCCGGATCATCCGGGTGGCCCAC
Organism: Sphingomonadaceae bacterium; assembly: GCA_024645025.1. GTDB lineage: Bacteria > Pseudomonadota > Alphaproteobacteria > Sphingomonadales > Sphingomonadaceae > Aquisediminimonas. The sequence goes on along the minus strand of JAHEGQ010000018.1, from coordinate 16,847 downwards.
GATGTCGGCGAAAAAGGTTGTTGCCGAAAAGCTGGCCCCGCGCTGATAACTTTCCAGCTTGGTCATGTTGACGCCATTGGTCGCAAAGCCGCCCAACGCCTTGTACAGCGCGGCCGGCACGTTCTTCACCTCAAAGATGAAGCTCGTCATCACTGGCCCCTCATTGGGTATCGCGCCGCCGGAACGGGCCAACCGGACGAAGCGGGTCATGTTGTCGCTGGAATCCTCTAGCGCCTCCGCCAGCGTCGACAGCCCATAAATCTTGGCCGCGCCGGGTGGCGCGATGGCAGCGACCGCGCTGTCGTTGATTTCCACAACACGGGCCGCAGCCCCCGCGGTGTCGGGATAGGGGACGGGCTCAATATTCCGACTGCGCAACCATTTGCGGCACTGGCCCAGCGCCTGCGGATGGCTGACGGCCTGCTTCACCTCTGCCAGATCGCCTTTGCCCATCAAGGCATAACGGATCGGCAAAAAGAATTCGGCTGTGATCGACAGCCCCGATTCCGGCAGCAAAAAGTGGATATCGGCGACGCGGCCATGCAGCGAGTTTTCAATGGGAATAAGGGCGCTGGCGGCCCGACCATCGCGCACGGCATCAATCGCGTCTTCAAAGCTGAAACAGGGGAGTGGCAGCGCATCAGTCTGGTCTTCCAAGACCGCGATGTGCGAGTTCGCACCCGGCGCCCCCTGAAAGGCAACAGCACGCTGGGGCGCAGCTTCGGCGGCTTTTTCCATCTCGGCCACGATCGGCTGGGCGGGGGCGGGATATCGGTTCATGACGAACAATCGCTTAGGGATGCGCGTGCGATGCTGCAAGCGTGCTTGCGATGCGCGTCCAGCCCAGCTAAGGCGCTGGCGATTCCAGTTTCAAGCCACATGATCAGGGGTTTCGACGGGCATGAGTGATCAATTCAACACCATCGCGGGATGGACGCTGGCAGCCGGTATTGTCGCATTGGGTGCGACCATCGTGACCGGCCAGATTTTTATGCACCATCCGGTCGAGGCCGGCGGTTTTGCTGTTGCGGGTGCCGAAGGTGGCGCGGACGGTGGAGCTGTTGCGGATCCGCCAATTGCAGCGCTGCTTCAGACTGCAGATGCCGCGAAGGGCGCAGAAGTTTTCAAGAAGTGCGCTTCGTGCCACACCATCACCCAAGGCGGGGCCAACGGTATTGGTCCGAACCTGTGGGGAACGCTGGGTGAAGAAATTGGCAAGGGTAAGGCTGGCTATGCCTTCTCGGCCGCGCTGGCCGGCCATGGCGGCAAGTGGGATTTCGAATCGATGAACCAGTGGCTGAAGAGCCCGAAGAAGTTCGCCGATGGCACGAAAATGAGCTTTGCGGGTTTGTCCAAGCCGGAAGATCGCGCCAATTTGATCGCCTATCTCAATTCGCAGGGATCGAATTTGCCTTTGCCGGCGGCTCCGGCAGCGGCGGCCCCGGCCGATGCTGCGACAGCTAACGCTGCGGCGCCAGCAGAAGGCAATGCGGCCGCACCGGCGGCAGGCGCTGCACCCGCCGCCCCGGCTGCCAAATAAGCTTTAAGCATTTATGCTGTTGAAGGAGGGGAGGCAGAAATGCCTCCCCTTTTTCATAGGCGGATGTCGTAAAAGGCGCGGATGATATCCCACGCCTGTTCCGCCCCTTCGACATAGCGGAAAATGCCCAAATCGCGGCCAGCGATGACGCCGCGCCTGACCAGCGCCTCAAAATCAATTACATCTTCCCAGAATTCCTGCCCAAAAAGCAGAACGGGCATAGGTTTGATCTTGCCCGTCTGGATCAGCGTCAAAAGCTCAAAAAGCTCATCAAGGGTGCCAAAGCCACCGGGAAAGACCGCGACCGCGCGGGCCCGCAGCAGGAAGTGCATTTTGCGCAGCGCGAAATAGTGGAACTGGAAGCTCAGCTCTGGCGTAACATAGGGATTGGGCAATTGTTCATGCGGCAAAACGATATTGAGTCCGATTGTCTCCGCATCCTCATCATGGGCGCCGCGATTGGCGGCTTCCATGATCGAAGGACCACCGCCGGAACAGACCACGAATTGCCGCCAGCCCAGCGCATCTCGGGGTGCTTGGCTGGCCAAGCGCGCCAATTGGCGGGCTTCCTCATAATAAGGGGAGAGCTGCTCCAAATTCCGGGCGATGCCCGCATCGGCATGGGCCGAAGGCGTCCCCGGTTCGGGGATGCGGGCGGACCCGTAAATGACAAGGGTGGACGCGATTTTCGCTTCATCCAGCAGCAGCTCGGGCTTCAGCAGTTCCAGCTGAAAGCGCACGGGCCGAAGGTCCTCGCGCAGCAAAAACTCCTCATCCTGAAAGGCCAGCTTGTAGGACGGGCTGGTTGTTTGCGGCGTGCTTTGGGTTTTCTTGGCGGTGGCCGCGTCTTGTGCCGCATGGGCAAACAGGCGTTTGGCGATTTTCCGGTCTGTCATGGTCGGGGTGTAAGCGGGCCGAAGGTCAGCGGCAATAGGGGCCGCGCCCAAGGTCAAGATGGAGGTGGTCGCGATGCGCCACATTATAATCCGGGCTCAGCACCGTCTGAAAACGCTGGCACGCGGCCTTGCGAATACGCCGCAGAAAATCCTCATCTTCAGCGGCGCCCGTCCAGCCGGTCGCAACGGTGACCGTGCGGCCATTGGTGAGCACAAAGCCACTGACGTCGATCGCATTGGCAAAGGCGTGTTCGGACAGGCTCGCGCGTGCAACGCCGCGCACCTGTCGGCAGGAATAGCTGCCCATCGTCACCACGCGCGCCACGCGGGCGCGATACACGTCTTGTGCGGCTTGCTGGACGGGCCCTTTGACCCAGCGCACAAAGGCGCTGGCTAAGGGGCATCGCGTGGCGCCCAAATTGGCGATGCTGGCCCCTGCGGCACTCAATGCAACGGCGTTGATGGCGGAACAGCCGCTGTCATTCCGGTAATCCGGAAGAACTCGGTAACGCGCCCCTTGCGCGGTCAAATCCGCCGTGCATTGGCGCATCATGGCGCTATCGGGCTGTAGGGCAGGGCGCGGCCGGGCAAGATGGCGATCGCTTGGCTGGGGGATGCAGGCAGTCAGGCCCAGCATCAGGAGAAGCGCCGACCACAGGGTCGGTCGTTGCGGCATGAAAAAGGGGTCATGGCGCACCATGACCCCTTTTTGCCCGACTTGGCGGACAAGGCCAGCGTTTTTAGGCGGGCAGCCCGCTGATCGCCTTGATTTCCATAAAGTCACGCAGGCCGAAAATGCCCGCTTCGCGGCCATTGCCCGACTGCTTATAGCCGCCAAAGGGCGCACCCGGCGACGGGCCCCAATTGTTGATGGCGACATTGCCCGCGCGCAGCTTCGGCGCGACTTCGGCGGCCTTGGCCGGATCGCCCGAAATGGCCGCCGACAGACCATATTCGGTGTCGTTCGCAATCTCGATGGCTTCATCCAGATCGGCATAGGTCATGACAGCGGCGACGGGGCCGAAAATCTCTTCCTTGGCGATCCGCATATCGCGCGTGACGCCGGAAAAGACGGTCGGCTTGATGTAAAAGCCGCGGTTGACGTTCGACGGCAGGCCAGTGCCACCGGTTTCCAGCTTGGCGCCTTCATCAATGCCCGACTGGATCAGACCCTGGATCTTTTCATATTGGGCCTTGTTGACGACGGGGCCGATATGGCCGCCTTCGGCCAGCGGATCGCCCACCTGAATGCTTTCCATGATGCCCTTGATGACGCCAATGGCTTCGGCTTCCTGATCCTTGTGGACAAGGATACGGGCCGGGCTGATGCAGCTTTGACCCGAATTGATCCACACGCCCGAAACGGTTGCCGGCAGCGTGGCTTGCAGGTCTGCACCCGGCAGGACGAGGTTCGGTGATTTACCGCCCAGTTCCTGATGGACGCGCTTCACAGTGTCCGCGGCCGCCTTGGCAACAAGGATGCCTGCGCGGGTTGAACCGGTGAAGCTCACCATGTCGATGTCCGGGTGCGACGAAATCGCTTCGCCAACCGTCGGGCCATCGCCTTGCACAAGGTTGAACACACCAGCAGGAACGCCCGCTGCGTGCATGATTTCGGCAAAGATCGCCGCGTTGCCTGGGCATTCTTCCGATGGTTTCAGGACCATTGTGTTGCCCGCGGCAAGGCAGGGGGCAACCTTCAGCGCGATCTGGTTCAGCGGCCAGTTCCACGGGGTGATCAGGCCCACAACGCCCATTGGTTCGTACACAACCTTGGCAGCACCGGCTTGTTCGGTGAAGTTGAAATCCTTCAAGGCTTCCAGCGTGCCCAAAAAGCCGCCAATGCCGGCGCCGACTTGTGCCGTCGATGCAAAGCTGACCGGCGCGCCCATTTCCTTGGACATCGACACGGCCAGATCCATCGCCCGCTTTTTATATTCTTCGACGATCCGCTCCATCAGGGCGATCCGTTCTTCGCGGGTCGTCTGGCTGAACGTCTTGAAGGCGGCCTTGGCCGCTGCGACTGCGGCATCGACATCGGCCTTGGTGCCCAAAACGATTTCGGTGCATGCCTCTTCGGTGGAGGGCGAGATCACCTGATGGCGCTTGCCGCCAATGCTGTCGACCCATTGTCCGTTGATATAGTTCTTCAAATAGCTGTCCATGAGCCTCTCCTTGGGATTCATCGAGTCGCCTGTGGGGACTTGAAGGTTTTGATTTGGGACTTTTTATGGAAACGTCAACGTCGAACCTGTCGCTTCTCGCTGGCAAGGCGGGACATCAGCAGGGCGGCGCGCTGTGCCTGCGTCTTCAGGCTGAGCAAATCGACGGTTTCGCCGGGGGCATGGTCGCCTCGGCTATAGGGGCCAAGTCCCGCCAACCCATCCACATCGGCGGCGACAAAGGAAATATCACCCGCGCCGCGTTTCAGCGGGTCAAGCGCGGGCATGGCGGGCAGGCCCAGATCGGCATTGACGGCGTTCAGCCCATCCAGCAGCGCTTGGTTGCCCGGCGTTGGCGCCATGGGGGGGTAGCCTTCGTCAAACTGGATCTCTGCTGTGGTCAGCGGGGCGTGGTCGGCCACGATCGCGGTCATTTTGGCGCGCACCCGATCCGTCTGCGCGGCGGATAGCGTCCGAAAATCGCCCCGCGCAATGGCGACGGCCGGGATGATATTGGTCTTGCCCTTGGCTGTCGCCCGCACCCCATCGGCATCCAGCGCTGCTTCTTGCCCTCCGGTGATGATGCCAATGTTAAACGTCAGATTTGGTTCCGGCAGTTCGGCGCGGAAGCGCGCGATGATCCGCGTGAGTTCAAAAATGGCGCCATCGCCCACGCTGGGGCTGAAAATGCCAGAGCTATGGCCAGACGCAGATCGGGCCTCGAGCCGCCAGCTATTGGACGACCGGCGAGAGATGGAGCCCATATCGCGGCCATTGTCGCGCACCAACCCCTCGAAATCGAGCGCAACGTCCGCCCTTTTGCCTGCCGCAATCAGGTCACGCCGGGCGATATTGGTCGGTTCACCCGTATCTTCTTCATCGCCTGTCATATGGATTTCAATATTCGCCGCTTTCAGCGTTCCGGCGGCCTGCATGGCGCGCAGGGCGGCAATGATGGTCACCAGCCCGCCCTTGTCATCCGCTGCGCCGGGGCCTTCTGCCTCATCAATCCCCTGCCCGCTGCGGCGGGTGAAGCGCTGAAAGGGGGAATCCTGTTCAAACACGGTGTCGAGATGCGCGATCAGCAACAGCCGCTTGCCGTTTGCCCGCCCCTTTTTGGTGGCGATCAGATGTCCCGCCCGTCCGGTCTCCCGCATGGGCTTCCACTCCACCCGAAAGCCTAAAGGCTCCAGTTCGGCGCGCATCATCTGTGCCACAGCGGCAACGCCTGTCAGGTTCATGGATCCGCTATTCTGGTTCACCAACCGTTCCAGCAGCGCAACCGATCTTTCATGGTCTGCGGCGACATGGGCGACCATGCGGGTTTCCGCCGGGCTCAGCGCAGCCTGTGCCGGCACCGCGCACAGAAGGGCAAATGCCCCCAAAATCGGGCGCGACGTCAATCGGATCATCGGAAACTCCTTATGTGGGGCGGACACTTTAGAAGGGCCGATTGGGCAAGGGCAAGCCGCGCAAAACAAAACGCCCGGAGGTTTCCCTCCGGGCGCTCTGTTGTTGCGTTAGCGAAAGATCGTAGGGATCAAGCGCTGTAGTACATATCGAATTCAACCGGCGACGGCGTCATTTCCCAACGCGCCACTTCACCCATTTTGATTTCGATATAGGCATCGATCTGATCCTTGGTGAACACGTCGCCCTTCAGCAGGAAGGCGTGATCGGCTTCCAGCGATTCAAGGGCTTCGCGCAGCGAACCGCAGACGGTCGGAACCTGAGCCAGTTCTTCGGGCGGAAGATCATAGAGGTTCTTGTCCATCGCGTCGCCGGGGTGGATCTTGTTCTGGATGCCATCAAGGCCCGCCATCATCAGCGCTGCATAAGCCAGATAGGGGTTGGCCATCGCATCGGGGAAGCGGACTTCAACGCGCTTTGCCTTGGCACCCGAACCGTAAGGAATACGGCAAGAGGCCGACCGGTTACGCGCCGAGTAAGCGAGCAGAACCGGGGCTTCATAGCCCGGGACAAGGCGCTTGTAGCTGTTCGTCGTCGGGTTGGTGAAGGCGTTCACGGCCTTGGCGTGCTTGATGACGCCGCCAATGAAGTACAGGCAGGTGTCGGACAAACCGGCATAGCCATTACCCGCGAAGAGCGGCTGGCCCTTTTCCCAGATCGAGAAGTGGGTGTGCATCCCCGAGCCGTTATCTTCCTTGATCGGCTTCGGCATGAAGGTGGCCGTCTTGCCATAGGCTTGGGCGACCATGTGGACGACATATTTGTAGATCTGCATCCGGTCTGCCGTTTGCGTCAGCGTGCCGAAGGTCAGGCCCAGCTCGTGCTGAGCGGCAGCCACTTCGTGGTGATGCTTGTCGCAGGGCAGGCCCATTTCCAGCATGGTCGTGACCATTTCGCCGCGAATGTCCTGCGCCGAATCAACCGGGGCAACCGGGAAATAGCCGCCCTTGGCACGCGGACGGTGGCCCAGATTGCCGCTTTCATAATGGGTGCCGGTGTTGGTCGGCAGTTCGATATCATCGAGCTTGTAAGAGCTGGTGTTGTAGCCGTTTTCGAACTTCACATCGTCGAACATGAAGAATTCGGCTTCCGGGCCAACATAGACCGTGTCGCCAATGCCAGTGGACTTCAGATAGGCTTCGGCGCGCTTGGCGGTCGAGCGCGGGTCGCGGGCATAGAGTTCGCCGGTCGACGGTTCGACAATGTCGCAGAAGATGATCATCATCGGCGTGGCCGAGAACGGATCGACATAAACGGCGTCCAGATCAGGCTTCAGGATCATGTCGGATTCGTTGATGGCCTTCCAGCCTTCGATCGACGAGCCGTCGAACATCAAGCCGTCGGTCAGCTCGTCTTCACCCATGACGCCAGCGCACATGGTGAGGTGCTGCCACTTGCCCTTGGGGTCAGTGAAGCGGAGGTCGACCCACTCGATCTCCTGGTCCTTGATCTGCTTCAGAATATCTGCCGGAGTGGCCATGTTTTACTACCTTCCTTAGGTTGGATTTATTGAACGTGTCGTGGCGGAATGGCGTCCGCTCGAAATGATAAAATCAGATGGCGTCGCTGTCCTTTTCGCCGGTGCGGATGCGCAGCGCGCTTTCCACCGGGATCACGAAAATCTTGCCATCGCCGATGCGGCCGGTTTGGGCAGCGGCGGCAATGGCTTCCACCACGCGCGGGGCCAGCGCATCGTCCACCACGACTTCCAGCTTCACCTTGGGCAGGAAGTCGACGACATATTCGGCGCCGCGATACAATTCGGTATGGCCCTTTTGGCGACCAAAGCCCTTGGCCTCCGTGACCGTGATGCCAGAGACGCCGACTTCGTGAAGGGCTTCCTTCACATCGTCGAGCTTGAACGGTTTGATGATCGCTTCGATCTTCTTCATGACTTTGGGTCGCCCTTTCAGCTTGCGCTTTTGCTTTCAATAATCGTGCCAACTGGAAGGACGCAAGCAACCGTGCGGAACGCGCTTATCGATGGTTGGATTCTGGGCAAAGCGGGCGATGACTGCCTGTTTTTAAGGCAGTTATCGCCTAAAAATTAATCAAATTTCACATATGCGCCGTTGGTCGCCTCGTGCCCCGCGCGCGACTCGCATGGGGTGAGTCGCTTCAGGCAGGTTGATGGGGCAAGCCGGTGCCATCGAGGCTTTGGGTGAAAACCTCGCAGCCGGTCTCTGTAATCCCGATCGTGTGTTCGAATTGCGCCGAGAGGGATCGATCCCGCGTCACCGCTGTCCAGCCATCATCCAGCACCTTGCAGTCGGGGCGGCCAATGTTGATCATTGGTTCTATGGTGAAGAACATTCCCGGCTTCAGTTCCGGGCCTGTGCCCGGACGACCGACATGGACCACCTCTGGCGCATCGTGGAACAAACGGCCAATGCCGTGCCCGCAAAAGTCGCGCACAACCCCATATCGCTGCTTTTCGGCATGGGTCTGGATGGCATGGGAAATATCCCCCAGATGGTTGCCGGGCTTGGCCTGTTCGATCCCCAGCATCAGCGCCTCATAGGTTGTTTCCACCAGCCGCTTGGCCTTGAGCGGAACGTCACCGACCAAATAGGTGCGGTTGCTGTCGCCGTGCCACCCTTCCAGCCAAGGCGTGACATCGACATTGACGATATCGCCTTCTTTCAAGGCCTTCGGGCCGGGGATGCCGTGGCAGATGACATGGTTCACCGAGGTGCAGCAGCTATGCGTATAGCCCCGATAATTGAGTGTCGCAGGGACTGCGCCTGCGTCGAACGTCATCGTGCGGACAAGGTCATCAATGGCCTGTGTCGTGACCCCGGGCTGGATGAAAGGCACCAAGGCATCCAGAATTTCGGCAGCGAGCCGACCGGCTTTGCGCATGCCCTCAAAGGCTTCAGGGCCATGCAGGCGGATGACGCCCGAACGCAGGGGCACGGCATCGTCGATAACAGTCTGATATTGTGTCATCAGGTGAATATAGGGCGGAACGATCCCCGCGGCAAACGGGGAAAGGTGGTTCCGCTCTGGCATTTCACGCGCGCGCCTGCCAAGACGCGCCCGCTATGGTGGAGCCCTTGCCCTCCGGTCCCTTTGTGCTGCTGGACGATGCCCGTGCAGGCGGGGCGCCCGCGCGTCTCTATCAGCGGCCCCTCGAAATCCTGTCCACCGACGATCCAGCGCAAGTGCCCGCCTTGATCGATCGGCTGGCAGATGGCAGCGAATGGGCCGGTTTCCTGTCTTATGAAGCCGGACTGGCGCTGGAACCCAGACTGGCCTTGCACACCCGCAAGCCGGGTCTGCCGTTGATCTGGTTCGGGCGGTTTGGCGGGTATGAAAGCATTGCCCCAGCCGACGTCGCGGACCGCTTGCCAGACCCAGCCGGGGGCTGGGCGGGCGCCCCCCGCCCGCTTGTTGATCGTGCGGACTATGACGCCGCATTGGCCAAGGTACAGGGCTATATCGCAGCGGGGGATGTGTATCAGGCCAACCTCACCATCCGAGCGGAGGTGCCCTTTGCCGGGCATCCGCTGGCGCTTTATGCCGGGCTGCGTCAGCGCGCGCGATCGGGCTTTGGCGGCGTCGTCTGGACAGGGCAGGACTGGCTTTTGTCGTTGTCGCCCGAATTGTTCGTGGCTCTGCAAGGCGGCAAGGTGACGACCAAGCCGATGAAGGGCACGTCCATCCGAGGCAGGGATTCGGCCGAGGATGCGGCCTTGGTCCATCACTTGGCACATGACCCGAAACAGCGCGCAGAAAATCTGATGATCGTTGATCTGTTGCGCAACGATCTGTCGCGCGTAGCAGAGCCCGGATCCGTCGCGGTGCCCGATCTGTTCACGGTGGAAAGCTATCCCACGGTCCACCAGATGATTTCCACTGTCACGGCGCAGCTTGCCCCCGGTGCGACGGTCGCCAGCTTGATGCGCGCTATCTATCCCTGCGGGTCAATCACGGGGGCGCCCAAAATCCGGGCGATGGAAATCATCGACGAGGTGGAACCCACAGCACGGGGCATTTATACGGGCAGCATTGGCCGGATCGATGCGCAGGGCGATGCGGCCTTTAATGTCGCCATCCGCACGCTGCACATCCCCGAGGGCGCAACGACCGCGCAGCTGGGCCTTGGGGGCGGGATTGTGGCGGACAGCCGGGTTGGAGAAGAATGGGCGGAATGCTTAGCCAAGGGGCGGTTTGTTGCGGATCCGCGCCGCTTTGACCTGATAGAGACGATGCGTTTTGATCCGCTGGCGGGATTGAAACATCTCGACCTGCATTTGGCCCGACTTCAGGCCAGCGCGCGCGCGCTGGGGTTTGCGTGCGACCGCCATGCCATCCGCAATGACTTGCAGGCCGCGACCTTTCGCCTGCAAGCGGCCAAAAGGGTGCGCCTGTTGCTCGCCGCCAATGGGCAGACCGCGATTGAAATTGGCGAAGCGCCTGCCCCGGCTGCGGGCCCGGTTTCGGTACAGGTCGTGCCGTTGCCCGTTGCGGCCCATGACTTCCGCTTGCGCCACAAAACGACCGACCGCGCCTTTTACGATCGCGCTCGGCAAGCAGCTGGAGGCTTTGAAATCCTTTTTGTTGATCCAGAGGGCTATCTGACCGAAGGCAGCTTCACCAATATCTTTGTGGACCGCGATGGCGTGTTGCTGACCCCGCCTTTGGCGCGCGGCCTTTTGCCTGGCATTTTGCGCGCCGCCTTGCTGGCGGAGGGCCGGGCAAAAGAGGCTGATCTGCGGCCAGAAGACCTGTCGAACGGCTTTTTTTTGGGTAATGCGTTGCGCGGCCTGATCCCGGCCCGGCTGGCCTGACCGCGCACCGCATTCCAATTTATCAGGCTCGGCAGTTGCCCCTGTGGCGCGGCTTGCTTATAGGCGCGGCCAGCTATTCCGTCTGACCCCTTGCCAGAGAAAGCGCCCGATCCATGCGCACCACATCTGCCGCACTTGACCGTATCCAGCCCTCCGCCACGCTTGCCATGACAAGCCGTGTGCTCGACTTGAAAGCCAAGGGCGTCAACGTCATTGGCCTGTCGGCGGGCGAGCCGGATTTCGATACGCCGGATTTCGTGAAGGAAGCCGCGATTGAGGCGATCCGTAAGGGCCAGACCAAATATACCAATGTGGACGGCACGGCCGAATTAAAGGCGGCGATCCAAGCCAAGTTCAAGCGCGATAACGGGCTGGATTACACCCCGGCGCAAATCAGCGTGAACGTCGGCGGCAAGCACACCTTGTTCAATGCGCTGGTGGCAACCATTGATGCGGGCGATGAGGTGATCATCCCGGCACCCTATTGGGTCAGCTATCCGGACATTGTCGCCTTTGCGGGCGGCACGCCGGTCTTTATCGAGGCACCGGCGGCACAGAATTACAAGATCACGCCGGCCCAGTTGGAAGCAGCGATCACGGCCAAGACGCGCTGGATCATCCTCAACTCGCCGTCCAACCCAACAGGGGCTGCCTATTCGGCGGTTGAGCTGAAGGCATTGGCTGATGTGTTGGTGCGTCACCCGCAGGTGATGGTGCTGACCGATGATATGTATGAACATGTCTGGTATGCTGACACGCCTTTTGCGACCATTTTGCAGGTCTGCCCGGACCTTTATGATCGCACGCTGACGGTCAATGGCTGTTCCAAGGCCTATTCGATGACCGGCTGGCGCATCGGCTTTGCCGGTGGCCCGCAATGGCTGATCAAGGCGATGGCAAAGCTGCAATCCCAGTCCACGTCCAACCCCTGTTCGATCGCGCAGGCCGCGGCAACGGCTGCGCTGAACGGCGACCAATCCTTCCTCAAGGATCGCAATGAACGCTTCCGCGGCCGCCGTGACCTTGTCGTGCGGATGTTGAACGAGATTGAGGGCGTCCATTGCCCGACGCCGGAAGGCGCCTTTTACGTCTATCCCGATGTGGCGGGCCTGATCGGCAAGACCACGCCGGGTGGCAAAGTCATCGCAACCGATGCGGACCTGATCGACTATTTCCTCGATGAGGTTCAGGTGGCCGCCGTCCATGGTGGGGCGTTCGGCCTGTCGCCGGGGTTTCGCATTTCCTACGCGACGTCGGAAGAAATCCTGACGGATGCCTGCACCCGGATGCAAAAGGCGTGCGCGGCACTGCGCTGATTGTTGCAATTGCGCAACAGAATTGAATTAGCTGGGGTGTTTCAACTCTTTTGGGGTTGTGCACCGCAGCATGGCGCGACAGATTAGCCCTATCGCTTTGATCAAGTCTCCACGGGTTGCCCGCAAAGAGAGGCTGGCAAGGCGATGCAGGCGGAACCCGATGTTTTAACAACCAAAGGGTATTCCATGCGCACGATTCTTCGCCCCGCTCTGGGCCTTGCACTTATTCTGTCCGCCACGCCGGCTTTCGCGCAAGAGGCTGAAAAGGCCTTTACCATTAACGGATCGGCCACGCTGACCAGCGATTATCGCTTCCGTGGCATTTCGCAGACCGATAAAGATTTCGCGGTGCAAGGGAGCCTCACCGTCAGCCACGCGTCCGGTGCTTATGTCAGCATCTGGGGCTCGTCGATTGATGATTATGTGGCCGCTGGCGGCGATCAGGAAGTAGATCTAATTGCGGGCTACAAGAAGACGATCGGCGGCACGACCTTCGATCTGGGTGGTATTTATTATTACTATCCGGGCTCGGCAAAGATTATCCCGGGCTATAATTCCGACTTTCTGGAACTGTATGGCAGCGTTGCCCAGACGTTTGGCCCGGTAACCGCAAAGCTGGCCGCCAACTATGCGCCGAAAGCCGCCGCACTCGCGCTGGATGACGAGAAGAAAGACAATTTCTACATGAACCTTGGCCTGTCAGGCTTGGTGCCCAACACGCCTGTGACCCTGAGCGCAGCCGTGGGCCACACCTTCACCAAGAGCTTTCTGTCGGGCGGCGACAAATATACCGACTGGTCGCTGGGCGCGAGCTACACCACTGGCGCCGTCACATTCGGTCTGACCTATGTCGACACCGATTATGGCAAGGATGTGCTGGTCGGGACGACCGGCAAGGACATTGCCAAGGCCGGTGTCTTCGGCTCGGTTGGCGTCGCCTTCTGATTTGGGATGCAAAAAACCCCTCCCGATAGCGGGAGGGGCATTGGATCTGGCCGTTCAGCGAGCGGCCAGATCGCGGCGGAAAGAAACTGGCCCTGTCCGACGGAAAGAGGCTGGCCCTTATTTGGGTGTCGCTACCCGTGCAGCCTGGCCATCGCCTTCCGGTGCGGCCAGAATGTCATTCGTCGTTTGGCCCTTGTCGACGACATCGGTCTTGGCGTCGCCGGCATTGGACCGGATACCCGGCTGGGCGCGGCTGTCGCCCGCAGCGGAGAGTGTCGCTGTTTCCGCGCTGCTGCGCGGCGCAGGCCCACCAAACATCGCCTGCAACGCCTGCGTCGAACTATCAGCGGCCTGCGCCTGCGGACTGCCTGCAGCCGGGGGGACAAGGGCGAAATCTGGCGGGACGACCAAGGGCGCAAGCCGCGTTACCTGAAATTCATCGGGTGATTTGCGCTTTGCAACGCCACCAGACGCACATCCCGAAAGCAGCGCGCCGACCGCCACCACACCCATAAGCTTACGCATTGTCAGTCTCCGTCTTGGCTTCCGGGTCGCGCACGAAAAAGGCCCGAACCAGAAGAACCCCTACTCCGATGGTAATCGCCGCATCGGCAAGATTGAAGACCAAAAAGGGTCTGAACCCGCCAATGTGAAAATCGATGAAGTCAACGACATGGCCGAAGCGGACGCGATCCGCAATGTTGCCAAGCGCCCCGCCCAGAACAAGCCCAAGCCCGCATGCCTCTGCCCTGTTGCGTTCCCGCCAAATCCAGAGGCCGACAAATGCCGCAATCGCGCCCGTTGCCGCGACCAGCAGCCAGCGCTGCGCTTCATGCCCAGCCTGAAACATCCCAAGCGCGATGCCGAAATTTTCCACCCATGTCAGGTTGAGAAAGGGCAGCAGATAAATTTGCCGCACCGTCTCCAGCGCCAGCGGACCCATCATCAGCGCCTTTGTCAGTTGATCGGCTGCAAAGAGCAGGGCCGCCAGGGCAAAGCCCAAACGGCGGCCTTGGCGTGTGTCAGCCATTTACCACCTCGTCACAACGGCCGCACAGCGCACCTTCTTCTGCGACGTCGGGCAAATGCCGCCAGCAGCGGCCGCACTTGGCATCGGTGGTGGGGGTGATCTGCACTGCGTCGCCTTGTCCACGCGTGACTGTTGCCGTGATGAACAATTCGGCCAAATCCGCTTCTGGCGCAGCGGCCGGAACTGTCACTTGGGCTGCAAGGCTGGACCCAATGACCTTGTCCCGCCGCAGGGGTTCAATAGCCTCGGTCACTTGCGTGCGCAGCGCCCGAAGCTCCGCCCAGCGGGCGACCAGCGCGGCATCTGTCCAACCGGCGTCGATTTCAGGCCATTCCAGCAGATGAACACTGTCGCTGCCCGGCGTCCGTGTCTGCCAGACTTCTTCGGCGGTAAAGACGATCACAGGCGCTGCCCAGCGAATGAGCGCGTTAAACAACAGGTCCAGCACGGTGCGATAGGCCCGACGCTTGGGGCTGTCCGGCGCGTCGCAATAGAGGCAGTCTTTGCGGATATCGAAGAAGAAGGCCGACAGGTCTTCGTTGCAGAAGTCCGTCAGTGCGCGAACATAGGTGTTGAAATCATAATCCGCGACGGCCTGGCGCAAGGTGGCATCCAAGCCTGCGGTCAGCGCCAGCACATAGCGTTCCAGCTCAGGCATATCGGCCGGTGCCACACGCTCTGCTTCGCTGAAGCCATCCAGCGCCCCTAGCAAGTAACGGAAGGTGTTGCGCAGTTTGCGATATTGGTCGGCCACGCCCTTCAGGATTTCATCGCCGATGCGGTGGTCTTCGGTAAAGTCCACCGACAGCGCCCAAAGCCGGATGATGTCCGCGCCATAGCTTTCCATGACCTTTAAAGGATCAATGGTGTTGCCCAGCGATTTGGACATTTTCATGCCCTTGGAATCCATCGTGAAGCCATGCGTGAGCACGGTTTTATAGGGCGCATGGCCGCGCGTGCCGCAAGATTCCAACAGCGAGGATTGGAACCAGCCGCGATGCTGATCGCTGCCTTCCAGATACATATCAGCGAGCGGGCCTTGATAGCCTTCGGGCCGCAACAAATCCGGCCATTTGCCCGATTCAAGGACGAACGCATGGGTGGAGCCGCTGTCAAACCAGACGTCCAGAATGTCGGTCACGCGCTCAAAATCTTCAAGCCGGTAGGCACTGCCCAGATAGTCCTGCGCCCGCGCGTCCGACCATGCGTCCACGCCCTTTTCGCGGATGCCTGCCACGATGCGGGCATTCACTTCTGGGTCATTCAGATATTGGCCGGTCTTGCGATCGACAAACAGCGTGATCGGCACGCCCCAAGCACGCTGGCGCGACAGCACCCAATCGGGCCGTCCTTCGACCATGGAGCCAATGCGGTTGCGGCCCTTTTCGGGGACGAAGCGGGTGTCGGCAATGGCTTTCAGCGCCTTGCCGCGCAGCCCATCCGCGCCCAGATCATCGCGCATGGGCACAAACCATTGCGGCGTGCAGCGAAAGATCACCTTCGCCTTGGACCGCCAGCTGTGCGGATAGCTGTGCTTGTAATCGGCTGACGCGGCAACCAGCGCCCCGGCTTCGGTAAGCGCTGCGCAAATCGGCCCATCGGGCGCGTTGAATTTGGGGTTGATGACGCTGCCTTCGCCGCCCAGCCACGCCCAATCCGCGCGATAGCGGCCATCGCCTTCCACCGCGAACACAGGCTCAATGCCATGGGCCTTGCACAGATCAAAATCGTCCTCGCCATGGTCGGGCGCCATATGGACAAGGCCGGTGCCGCTGTCGGTCGTGACGAAGCCCCCCGCGAGCAGCGGACGGGGACGGGCAAAGAAATCGCCTTTGGCGTGCATCGGGTGACGGGCGATGGCACCTTCAAGGTCCGCACCTTTGATCGTCTTGGCGATGCTCAGGTCCAGCCCGGCACGGGCGGCAAAGGCCGCGCTCAATTCTGCGGCGACGAGGAAGCGGCGCCCTTGGGCTGATGCCAAAACATATTCCACCTCGGGCCCATAAGCGAGCGCCTGATTGACGGGGATCGTCCAGGGCGTGGTGGTCCAGATGACGGCATAGGCCCCAACCAGATCCGGGCAGTTCGGCGCTTCGATGATCTCGAAAGCGACATCAATCTGCGTTGAGACAATGTCTTCATATTCCACTTCGGCTTCGGCAAGCGCGGTCTTTTCGACCGGGCTCCACATCACGGGTTTCGCCCCACGATAGAGCTGGCCGCTTTCGGCGAACTTCAGCAGCTCGCCGACAATGGTGGCTTCGGCGTCGAAATCCATCGTCAGATAGGGATTGTCCCAATCGCCATTAATGCCCAGCCGCTTCAGCTGTTCGCGCTGCCGGTCCACCCAATTGCGAGCATAGGCGCGGCATTCGGCGCGAAATTCCTCAACCGGAACCTCATCCTTGTTGCGCTTTTTCTTCCGATATTCTTCTTCGACCTTCCATTCGATCGGCAGGCCATGGCAATCCCAGCCGGGCACATAGGGCGCGTCCTTGCCCAGCAGGCTCTGCGTGCGGACGACCATGTCCTTCAGGATATGGTTCAGGGCATGGCCGATATGCATGTCGCCATTCGCATAAGGCGGACCATCATGAAGGATGAACTTGTCCCGACCCTGTCGCGCGTCGCGCAAGCGGCGGTAAAGGTCGGCCTCTTGCCAGCGCGCCAAAATGCCCGGCTCCTTCTGCGGCAG
>JAHEGQ010000117.1:2055-4945 GCA_024645025.1 Sphingomonadaceae bacterium | reverse complement strand
CGTGAAGATGGGGCCTGAGGCCAGAATGCCTGAGGCCGTGTCCGTCACCAAATCTTCGCTATAGGGCAAAGCCAGTTCGCACCAGCCGTCGCCATGGGCGTGATATTGCGTGCCGATCAGCTTGTTATGTCCATTTTTGGACATCATCTTGATCAGCCGGGCGGGGTCAAATTCGGGCGCGTCATCTGCCATGTCTTGCGCTTACCCTGCCTTTCGCCCGCCCGCAATCATGGGTGCTGGATTGCCGGGAAATTGCCCGCTAACGTAAACGTAAAGTTGAAAGAATCGGCTGAAAAAAGAGAGAGGGACCAAGGGCGCTATGCATCCTTTTATTCACGCGCAGAAAACGCCAGACAAGCCTGCGATCATCGTTGCGGAAACGGGCGAGACGCGGACCTATCGGCAATTGGATGAAGCGTCCAATCAGGTCGCCCAGTTTTTTCGTCAGCGCGGGCTGGGGCATGATGATGTTGTCGCCTTCATGCTGGAAAACACGCCCGATTATTACAGCCTGACCTGGGGCGCGCAGCGCGCGGGCCTTCGCTATGTGTGCATTTCCTCCCGGTTGACCGCAGATGAGACGGATTACATCCTCGAAAATTCGGGCGCGAAGCTGTTCGTTATTTCCGCGAGCCTGGCCGGGGCCGCCGCCAAGCTGACGACGCAGGTGGAACGCTATGCCCTGGGCGGCGCGGTTGTAGGCTATGGCGCGCTGGAAGACGCGCTGGCCCCCATGCCGACAACGCCGGTGCCCGATGAACGGGCCGGCGTGGATATGCTCTATTCCTCTGGCACGACCGGGCGGCCAAAGGGGGTGCGTATTCCCCTGCCCGAAGACCCGGCGATCGACCAATCGAACAGCCTTGTCATGCTGGCCATGGGCCTGTTCCGCTTCACGCCGGACAGCATCTATCTGTCGCCCGCCCCGCTTTATCACGCAGCCCCGCTGCGCTGGTCGATGACGGTGCACAAAATTGGCGGCACCGTTGTCATGATGAAGAAGTTCGATGCCGAAAATGCGCTGGCCGCCATTGAAAAATATAAGGTGACGTGCAGCCAATGGGTGCCCACCCATTTCGTGCGGATGCTGAAGCTGCCCGAAGCGGCCCGCAAGAAGCATGATCTGTCCAGCCTCAATTGCGCGATTCATGCCGCCGCCCCATGCCCGATGCCCGTCAAGCGGGCGATGATTGAATGGTGGGGCCCGGTTCTGGAAGAATATTATGCCGGGTCCGAAGGCAATGGCTTTACCTATATCGGGTCCGCCGATTGGCTGCGCTTGGCCGACAAGGAAGGCGCCGGCTCAGTCGGCAAGGCCGTGACGGGCATCGCCCATATCATGGCAGAGGATAATGAAACCGAACTGCCCCGGCGCAGCGAAGGCACCGTCTTTTTTGAAAGCGACAGCGTCTTTGAATATCATGGCGATGAAGAAAAGACCAAGTCGAGCCGCAATTCCAAAGGCTGGTCGACATTGGGCGATGTGGGCTGGATGGATGAGGACGGCTATATCTTCCTGACCGACCGCAAGAGCTTTATGATCATTTCGGGCGGGGTGAACATCTACCCGCAGGAAATTGAAAACCACCTCGTCACCCACCCCAAGGTTCAGGACGTGGCGGTCATCGGTGGCCCGCATGAAGAAATGGGCGAAGAGGTGATCGCGGTTATTCAACCGATCGATATGGCGCACGCCAATGATGCTTTCCGCGCTGAATTGACGGACTATGCCCGCGAAAAGCTGTCGGGCGTGAAGATCCCGCGCCGGATCGACTTTTTGGCAGAGCTACCGCGCCATGATACGGGCAAGCTCTACAAACGCCTGTTGCGCGACCAATATTGGGAAAAGGCGAAGAAGTGAGCGGCCCGCGCGTCGAATTCTTCTTTGATCTGTCCAGCCCATGGACGCGGCTGGCCTTTGCCAATCTTTGGCCGATGTTGGAACGAACAGGGGCGGAAGCGGTTCTCCGCCCTATTCTCGTCGGCGGTGTGTTCAACGCGGTAAACTCCGCCGTCTACGCCGCGCGTGAAGACCCGAACAATCCGCGCATGAAGCATGTCTGGAAAGTGCTTGGCGATTGGGCGACGCTGGCGGGCGTAAGGATGAAATTCCCCTCGGCCTACCATCCGGCGAAAAGCGTGAATGCCATGCGGATGGCCTGCGCGCTGGAGAACGATCAAGCGGCGCTTCGGCGCTTTGCGGAGGCCGCGTTTGAGAGCTATTTCGCGCGCCAGCAAAATCTAGATGACCCCGAGGTGCTGATCGCTGCCGCCAATGCGGCAGGGTTGGATGGGGTAGCTATTGCCCAAGCAGCGGTGACGGATGCAAACAAGCTGAGGCTGCGCGCCAATACGGATGAGCTGATTGCCCGGGGGGGTTATGGATCCCCCACGATCTTTGTCGATGGCACCGATATGTATTTTGGCAACGACCAGTTGCCGCTGGTGGAATTTGCCTTGAAGGGAAAAAGAGGATGAACGACCGCATTTCGATCACCCTGCTGGACGACGGCATTGCCGATGTGCGGATGACGCGCGTCGATAAGATGAACGCGCTGGACGGCACCCAATGGGCAGCTTTGGTGGACGCGGTTGACACGCTTCAGGCAACGCCGGGCTTGCGCGTTGTCGTGCTGTCGGGCGAGGGCCGCGCCTTTTGTGCGGGGCTGGACCTGTCCAGCTTGCAGAATGAGCGCGATCCCGGTGCCAGCAGCGCGGGCGGATCGCTGGCGGATCGCACGCGCGGGATTGCCAATAATGCGCAATATGCCGCTTGGGGCTGGCGCGAGCTGCCGGTGCCGGTGATCGCCGCTGTCCACGGCGTTGCCTTTGGCGCGGGCAGCCAGATCATGGCCGCTGCTGACATTCGCATCGTCCACCCGGATACGCG
>JAHEGQ010000117.1:0-2045 GCA_024645025.1 Sphingomonadaceae bacterium | reverse complement strand
CCTTGTGGCGGACGCAGGTGAAGGACGATGTCCTGCGCGAGATGATCTATACCAACCGTGAGTTTAGCGGTGTCGAAGCCAAGGAAATGGGCTTTGCCACCCATGTCGCGGATGATCCCCATGCCAAGGCGATGGAATTGGCCCGCGTGATCGCCAATAAGAACCCGCACGCCATGCGGGGTGCCAAACGGCTGTGCAATCTGATGGGCCATGCCAGCGACGCGGAGCTGCTTCAGGCGGAAAGCGATGAGCAGTTGAAGGTCATCCGCATGCCCAATCAGATAGAAGCGGTGATGGCGGAAATGCAGAAGCGAAAGCCGAATTTTCAGGATTGAGCCTGCGCGGCTGTCCCTCGACTACGCTCGGGACGAACGGACTTTTGAACCCCGTTCGTGTCGAGTGACGTCGAGACACCGCTAGCCCTGCCTTACCATTTGCCCCTTCAGCCCGTCCACAATTTCAGCCCGCAGTGGCTTGGCTTCATTGTCGGTTCGGCACACGACCACCGTGTCGCAGGTTGCGATGCACTGGCCGTTTTGAAACATCGCCTGTTCGATCGTCCAGCTGGAGGTGCCGATGCGACCAATGCCGGAACAGATCGTGACATCATCGGGGAAATTGCCTTCCTGCAGATAGTTGATTTCAACCGCGGCAACCATTGTGCGTTCATTCGCCGGGCGATCGGCCCAAGGGCGCACATTGCGGTTCAACTGGACGCGGGCATTTTCAAACAGCGCCGCAAAGGCAACGTTGTTGAGATGGCCGTTCACATCCATGTCCTGAAAGCGCGTGTGCGCGATCATCGTCACGGGATAGGTGGCCGGGGCCAGGCGGTGGGGCAGGGGCTTTGGCATGAAAAAGGCCCCCTCGTTTCCGAAGGGGCCGTCTCCTGATGTCAGATCAACGCGGCGTCATGCGGATGCCGCCATCAAGGCGGACATCTTCACCGTTGAAATAGCCATTTTCAATCATGGTCATGGCCAGATTGGCATATTCCGCCGGGTTGCCGAGGCGCTTGGGGTTCAGCACCGATGCCCCCAAAGCGTCGCGGACATTTTGCGGCGCACCCGCCAGCAGCGGGGTATCAAAGATGCCCGGCAGGATGGTGTTGACGCGGATATTTTCGCTCGCCAGGTCGCGCGCGATCGGCAGGGTCATGCCAACCACGCCGCCCTTGGACGCGGAATAGGCTGCTTGGCCCATCTGGCCGTCTTCGGCTGCAACCGATGCGGTGTTGACGATGGCGCCACGGTCGCCGTCTTCCAGCACCGGCAGCGTCATCATGCCGGCCGCCGACTTGGCGATGCAGCGGAAGGTGCCGACCAGATTGATCTGGACGATCCAGTTAAAGGCATCGAGCGGGAAGTGCTTGATGGAGCCATCTTCCTTCGACCGGCTGGCCGTCTTCATCGCGTTGCCGGTGCCGGCGCAGTTCACCAGGATGCGCTCTTGGCCGATGGCCGCACGCGCCTTGGCAAAGCCGGCATCAACCGAGGCATCATCCGTCACGTTGACTTCGCAGAACACGCCGCCCAGTTCCTTGGCGAGCGCTTCGCCCTTTTCAGCCTGAAGGTCGAATAACGCGACCTTCACGCCCTTGGCCGCCAGCGCGCGGGCGGTGGCAGCGCCAAGGCCGGAGGCGCCGCCTGTGATAACGGCAGAAATGGAGGAATCGAGTTTCATTGTTTTTCTCCTTTGTGGTCCGGCGAAGGCCGGACCCCAGCCTTCGCATCAAATGGCTCTGGGCTCCGGCTTCCGCCGGAGCTCAGATTTATTCCTTACAGCCGCTCGACGATGGTCACGTTGGCGACGCCGCCGCCTTCGCACATCGTTTGCAGGCCATATTTGCCGCCCTTGGCCTTCAGCACGTTGAGCAGCGTTGCCATCAACTTGGTGCCCGACGCGCCCAGCGGGTGGCCCAGCGCGATTGCACCACCATGCATATTGAGCTTTTCAGGATCGGCCCCCGTGTGCTTCAGCCATGCCATCGGCACCGAGGCAAAGGCTTCGTTCACTTCATAGGCGTCGATGTCGCTGATCTTCAG
>JAHEGQ010000116.1 GCA_024645025.1 Sphingomonadaceae bacterium | reverse complement strand
GTCCAAAATGATATTTAAAATGGACATATAGCCCACAATTATTCGGGCCTTCCCTCTTGTTAGAATTGCATAGCGTCCGCTATATTCCCCGACCTGTCAGCAACATGAACTTTGCTGCTGGGAACCTTATTTAGGGGGATGTCCGTATGGCTCGGATTTTGAGTTTATTTTCGCGCGGCAGTGTTTCTCAGGATATGCTGGCGGGTGAAGGGACCGCGCCACGCCTCCCCGCTTCTGAAAACACGACAATTGCAGGGTTTGAAAGCCTCGCTGAAACCCAACAAACCATCGATTATGCGTTGGCTTCTGTTTACCAGGGCCTGTCTGGTGTCCAAGATCTGGTCGCGCAGGTTGCAAAACTCAAAACAGATCTGGCGGCGACGTTTGAAGAGCATCGCAAGCTTGCCTTGATCAATTCATCCCTTGAGCAAGATCGTGGTCACCTTGGCGACAAGTTGCGTGAGAAAAACGCCCAATATGAGACGCTTTCTTCCGACCATGCCGCGCTGCGCAGTCAGTTAGAGGAAACCCGTTCAGGGCTTGAAAAGGCTCAGGCTGAACTGGAGGGTTTGGAACATCGTCACCATCTTCTCGGCGTCTCCAAGAAAGAGGTGGATGCGGTCTTGGCCCGCACGTCGGCCCAGCTAATTGCGGCCCAGGATGAAATTGAAGGCCTGCATATGGAGGTCGCCTCGCTCAAGGATCAGGCTGAAACGGATGCAGCGCGGATCAGCGAATTGACCGCAAGCTTTAACGAAACCTTTGAAAAGAGCTCTTTGTTGGCCAATCGCTGCGAAGCTTATGAAGCTTCCAGCCAGTTGCGCGCCGAAGAAATCGCCCATTTGCGGGAACAGGTCGAGTTACTCTCGCATGAAAAAAATGCGGCGAATCAGCAATGCCAGCAGAAAGAGCAGGAAGTCGCGAACGTTCGTTCAGAACTGTCCCGCCTTTTTGAAAAGGCCCAAAGCGACAACAAGATCAAAGAGGCTGAGCTCAACAATCTGCGGATTGAGTTCGACGGCTCGCGTTCCAGCGTGAAGATGCTTGAACAGGTCAATGCCGATCTGAAAACGGAAAATGAAAAGTTGATGGCGCAAGCCCGTCAGCTTCAGGAGCTTAACAAAAACCTTGAGGTCTCCGTGAGCCGCCTGGAAGCCAAGGTTGGCCGGCTGGGCAACAATCTTGAGGCAACCACCGCAGCGAAGGCGCAAATCGACGAATCCCGTGTGGTGATGTCGAAGCGTGTGGAAGCCGCAACACAAGCGCTGCGCGCCTCTGAAAGCGACATCAAGCGCCTGGAAGGCGAAGTGGTGCGGCTGACCGCTCTCAATGAAGAGCAAGGCGCCCGCGCCCGCGACACAGCCGACTCCTTGAACGCCCGTATATTTGAGTTGGAAAAGGAACTTAACGCTCAAAAGCAGGAAGCAGCATTTTACGCCGCGCAGTTAGAAACGATCAAACGGCCAGAACCGCGAGGCACGTTGCTTTAAGCTTTCGCTCGGCGGACATATTGGTCGAATTCAGGGCCTTTTCCCGCAGAAAGATACATGAGTTCAAGGCCAGTCGTCCCTAGTGTCGACTGGCCTTTTTCGTGAAACTAGGTATTTTGTATGTAACGCATACAAAATTCTTGTTCTTGGTTGCCAAAGGCTTTAATTCACATCGTGAAACGAGGCTGCCATGATCGAACGTAAGGTCAAATCCATTCGTGCGTTAGAGCGCGGGTTGGACGTGCTTCTGGAAATCCAGCGCAGCGGCGGGATGAGCCTGCATGAACTGCATCTCCAACTTGGCTTACCCAAGGCAACATTATTGCGCCTGATCGTGACCCTCGCGTCGCGCGGGTTGGTTTGGCAAAGGCTGGCGGACGGTGCCTATTTGCCGAGCGCGCTTCGGCTTACCGGCAGCCGCGAAGATTTGGCGTCACGACTGGCCGAAATCGCCTCTCCCTATATGGTGGAACTGAACGAACGGGTAATATGGCCCTCGGTCATCGCCGTGCCGCGCCTGGACCACCTGGAAATCATCGAAACCAATAATCGCTTGGCCCGTTTTGACAGTCTCATTCCCAGCCCCGTTGGCATGAAGCTGAGCTATATTCACACAGCCACGGGCCGCGCCTATCTGTCGGCGTGCGATGCGGCCGAGCGAACAGCTATTCTAGAGCGACTTGCCCCGGCAGAGGCTCGTCCTGAAGACCGCGCCCTTTTGGATAGCATCATCGACGACGCCAAACTTCGTGGTTATGCCACGCGCGACCCGCACCATCCTTGGCAAGACAGGAACAAGCAAACCGTGCTGGGCGATGGAAAGCTGTCCATTGCCGTGCCCGTTCGGGCAGCCGGCGTTGCCGTTGCCGCGATCAATGTTGCGTGGCCCGGCCAAAGGGTAACGCTGGATGATGTGGTCGATCGCCATCTGGAAACGCTCAATGCCATTGCGGCCGAGATTGGCCGCAACCTCGAAGACCACTGATTTCACCATTAGAAATAGCGCCCATTGCGACTTGGGTTTGAACCCAGCTGCCACTTATCAGCACATAGCAATCAGGGGGACGCATTCATGGCCACATTCATTCTGATCCACGGTGCTTGGCACGGCGGCTGGAGCTTTGACCCCATTCGTCCGATCCTCGAAGGCGCTGGCCATCAGGTGATCAGCCCCGATTTGCCCGGCATGGGTGGCACGGCTGCAGAACTGGCAAATGCGACACTAGGCAATTGGGCGGAGTATGTCGCCAGCTTGTGCCGCGAGGCGCAAGCGCCCGTCATTCTGGCCGGCCACAGCCGCGGCGGGCTGGTCATCAGCGAGGCCGCCGAGCGGGCGCCCGACGCCATTTCCGCGCTTGTTTACATCTGTGCCATGTTGCTGCCCTCCGGCATGTCGCGGGAACAATGGCGCGCCATGGCTGAACCCAACCCAGCTTTTCGCGACATCGTCCTGCCGCATGAAAGCGGCATCGCGACCGTGATCGATGCCGCCCGCGCCACACCCATTTTCGCCCAAAGATCGCCCGAGGCGGCGATCCAATCCGTCCTGCCCCGGCTGATGGCAGAGCCCGATCAGCCGCGCATGACGGCCCTGTCCCTGAGCGATAGCCGCTATGGCCGCGTTCCGCGCCATTACATCGAATGCCTGCATGACAAAACCATCCCGCTCAGCGATCAGCGGCGGATGCAAGAGATGCAACCTTGCGCAAGTGTAACCGCGCTGGAGGCAGACCATAGCCCGTTCCTGTCCGCACCACAGGCGTTGGCTGAGGCTTTACTCACCATTGTCCGCGACATAGAGGCGGCCTAAGCCGACCGCGAGAGGATACCAACATGGCGACGTTTGTTTTGGTGCACGGGGCATGGGGCGGAGCGTCAACTTGGGCAGCCGCCAGCGCAGCTTTGCGCGCCATGGGGCATGAAACCCACCTCGCTGCTTTGACCGGACTGGGCGAGAAATCCCATCTGCTGCACCCCGGCATCACGCTCGATACGCATGTCGCCGATGTTATCGGCTTGGTTGAAACTTATGGTCTGACGGACTTCATTCTGGCCGGGCATAGCTATGGCGGAATGGTCATTACCGAAGTCGCCAATCGGATTGGGAACAAGATCCGCGGGCTGGTCTATGTCGACGCCTTTTTGCCGCGCGACGGCGAAGCCTTGTGGGATATTTCCGACGACGCATCCCGGCAGCACTATATTGATGCGCAGCGCGACCTTCCCGGGCTGGTTGCCCCCTTCCCCGGATCACCACCGACACTGGGCCGGCATCCACTTCTCACCCTCGTCCAACCCGTTCGGATGACGGGGATGGCCGATGCCATTGCCAAGCGCAGCTATATCTATGCAACCAAAGGCGCGCCCACGGTGTTTACCAAATTTCATGATCGCATCAGCGCCGACGCGGCATGGCGCTGCTACCAATTGCCGACCGGGCATGGCGTGATGCAGGAAATGCCGGAAGAAACGGCCGACATTTTGATTGAGGCGGCAGGTTAGGCCCTACCGCTTCAGTGCATATCGCTCAGTTCACCATCCGCGCATTTTCGCCCCAATAGGGAATACGCAGCGCCTTTTTATCCATCTTGCCCGCGGCCGTGCGCGGGATGGCGGCAACAAATTCAACCGATTTTGGGGCCTTCACGCCGCCTAGACGTGCTTTGCAATGCGCGATCACGGCATCCGCGGAAATCCCCTCACCCACCACGATGGCGTGCACCTGCTCCCCCCATTTTTCATGCGGGATCCCAATCACGGCACATTCGCGGATTTCAGCCAGCTCGGTAACCGCCGCTTCGACTTCGGACGTAAAGACATTGAAACCGCCAGAAACGACCATGTCCTTCTTCCGATCGACAATGTAGAGATAGCCGTCTGCATCAAACTTCCCGACATCGCCCGTATGATGCCAACCGAACTTGCGGACCTCTGCGGTTTCTTCGGGCTTTTCGAAATAGCTATGCGAGACAAGCACGCCACGCGCGCAGATTTCCCCTGCTTCACCCAGCGGCACCTGTTTGCCCTCATCATCCAGCAAGGCGACTTTGATAGATCGGGTGGGCTTGCCGCAAGAGGCCAGCTTTTCCGGCGCTTCCTTGGCAAAGCGGGCCACATCTTCCGGCGGGAACCAGGCCACAATCATTGGACATTCAACTTGGCCATAAGATTGGCACATGCATGGCCCAAACACCTCGACGGCTTGGCGCAGCTTCTCTGGGCTGCACGGCGAGCCTACAAGGATGAAAATCTTGAGCGAGCTATAATCATGCTGGCCAATTTCAGGCGAGGCGAGCAGCTGGTACAACGCGGTTGGCGGCAGATACATATGCGTAACGCGATAGGCCTCAATCGTCTGCAAAACCTTTTCGGCATCAAATCCGGGCAGGATGATCTGCGTTGCCCCCAGACTAAGCGTGGACAGCGCAATTGGGCCTGCCGCATGGGTGATGGGCGCGGAT
>JAHEGQ010000114.1 GCA_024645025.1 Sphingomonadaceae bacterium | reverse complement strand
CTGATCAAACAGAATCTGTTGGCGCACGACCCGGTGGATGGTGGGCTCATCAATGCCGATCTGGCGCAGCCGGTCTGCCAGTTCATTCTGGTTCGGGCTGCAGAAGAAATAGGTGGGGGACCGCTGCAACATCGTGACATGGGCCGCCTTGCCCGCCAAAGCCGGGATAACCGTCGCGGCTGTTGCGCCTGAGCCTATGACGATGACCTTCTTGCCCGTCACGTCCATATCGGGCGTCCACTTCATCGCATGGATGAAATGGCCCTTGAACTTACCCATATCCTGCCAGTCCGGCACATAAGGATCGTTGTGGTTGTAATAGCCTTGGCACATCCACAAAAAGTTGCAGGTGAACCGGTGCGTCTTCCCATCGGCCTTGCTGATCGCCTCCACCGTCCACAGGTTCGTTTCCCGCGAAAAGCTGCAATGGGTGATGGTGTGGCCGTAACGGATATGGCGGTTGAGATCATTTTCCGCGATCACCTCGCCCATATATTTCAGAATTTCTTCCGCGGCCGCAATGGGCGGGCCAATCCACGGCTTGAAGCGATAGCCAAAGGTATAAAGGTCAGAGTCGGACCGGACGCCGGGATATTTGTGGGTTTCCCATGTGCCGCCGAACGTGTCCTTCGAATCGAGAATCACGAAGCTTTCATTGGGGCATTGTTCTTTCAGATGGACCGCAGAGCCGATCCCCGAAATGCCCGCCCCGGCAATCAAAACATCGAAATGCGTAGCGTCATTTGCCCGGCTGTCGCGTGGGGCTGCCTCGACTGTGTCCAGCATCCTATACCCTCTCTCATCGTCCTGTTCAGCGGACTTTCGACGCGGATGATGGCGGGCACATTGATCGAAATCAACCGCTGGATTTGCCACGTTGCACCCGGTGGGCGGGTTGCGCTTCAGCTGCTTTGCTGCACTGCAAAACTATTACTTGAAATAGCGCCCCTCATGCGAAAGACCTCATCACAGAAGAGCCGATGAGTCGTTCTGAAAGGATAACGCCATGACCGCCGATCCCATCGTCATTGCATCCTATGCCCGCACGCCAATGGGGGCCATGCAGGGGGCGCTTGCTGCCGTGCCCGCGACGAAGCTGGGCGCTATCGCCATTGAGGCTGCCATCGCGCGCGCCGGAGTCGCGCCAGAGGCGGTCGATCAGGTGATCATGGGCTGTGTCTTGCCGGCGGCCTTGGGCCAGGCCCCCGCGCGTCAGGCATCGCTGGGGGCGGGCCTGCCGATCTCGACGGGCGCGACCACCATCAACAAGGTCTGCGGTTCTGGCATGAAGGCCACGATGATGGCAGCCGAAGCCATTCTTGCGGGCACATCCGATATCGTGGTGGCGGGCGGCATGGAAAGCATGACCAACGCGCCTTATTTGCTGACCAAGCACCGCTCAGGTGCGCGACTGGGGCATGACAGCCTCAAGGATTCCATGTTTCTGGATGGGCTGGAAGATGCCTATGAACCGGGCCGGGCGATGGGCAGCTTTGCCGAAGAAACGTGCCGCGACTATCAGTTCACACGCGAGCAGCAGGATGACTATGCGCTGCGATCCTTGACCCGCGCACAGGCGGCAATCGCGTCTGGCGCGTTCAAGCGAGAAATTGTGGCCGTGGAAGTGGCCGGGCGCAGCGGCACCTCATGGGTTGAGGTGGATGAACAACCCGGCAATGCCAAGCCGGACAAGATCCCGACTTTGAAGCCCGCCTTCGCAAAGGATGGCACGATCACTGCGGCCAATGCCTCGTCCATTTCGGATGGCGCGGCGGCGTTGGTTGTGGCGCGGGAAAGTGTGGCCAAGGCACAGGGCCTAGCGATCGCGGCGCGCATTGTTGGCTGGGCCACGCACAGTCAGGAACCCGCCAAATTTACCTCTGCCCCTGTCCCTGCGATCCGCAAAGTCCTGACAAAGGCGGGCTGGTCCGTGGCGGATGTTGACCTGTTTGAAATCAACGAAGCCTTTGCCATGGTCCCGATGATTGCGATGCAAGACCTCAACATCCCAGCCGAGAAGCTTAACGTAAATGGCGGGGCGACCGCGCTCGGCCATCCCATTGGCGCGTCGGGTGCGCGGATTATCGCAACGCTGATTGCCGCGCTTGAACAGCGCGGGTTGAAGCGCGGCGTCGCATCCTTGTGCATCGGCGGCGGCGAAGGCACCGCAATCGCGGTTGAACTGCCCTGATCTTCTCTCGACATTGGCGGCCAGCCTTGGCAAGGGCCGATCATGGCGGTGAAGGATTATTTTTTCTGCGGGATTGGCGGGTCAGGCATGATGCCGCTGGCGCTGATCGTTGCCGGTCAGGGTCACCGCGTTGCCGGATCTGACCGGTCGCTCGACCAAGGCCGCACGGCCCCGAAATTCGACTGGCTGCGTGGCCACCGCATCGCGCTGTTCCCTCAAGACGGCAGCGGCATCACCCGGCCTGAGCAGATAGTTGTTGCCTCCACCGCCGTGGAAGACACCGTGCCCGATATTGTCGCAGCCAACCAGCTGGGGGCCAAACGCCTGCACCGGGCCGACCTTTTGGCAGATTTGTTCAACGCGTCCGCGATGGGCATTGCCGTGGGCGGCACCAGCGGAAAATCGACCGTAACGGGCATGATCGGCTGGATCTTCCACACGCTGGGCCAAGACCCAACGGTGATGAACGGCGCGGTCATGAAGAATTTTGCGACCCCCGACGCCCCCTTTGCCAGCGCGCTGGTGGGCAAGGGCGCTGCCTTTATCAGCGAAGTCGATGAAAGCGACGGGTCCATCGCGCTCTATGCGCCCGACATCGCCGTGCTGAACAATATCGCGCTTGACCATAAATCCATGGAAGATTTGCGCGCGCTGTTCGGCGCCTTCACAGCCAAGGCACGGATTGCCATCCTGAACCTCGACAATGACGAGGTCGCGCGGTTCCCGCGAACAAATGCCCGCACCTATTCTCTGGGCAAAACAGAGGCCGATCTGGTCGCAACCGACATCAATGAACGTCCTGATGGCGTTGATTTTCGGGTGAATGGCCATGCCGTTTCGCTGCGCGTCCCGGGGCGCCACAATTTGTCCAACGCATTGGCCGCGCTCGCCGCCGCGGAAGCCGCGGGCCTACCCCTTGCAGACGCCGCGCGCGCCATTGGCAGCTTTGAAGGGCTGAAGCGGCGGCTGGAGGTTGCGGGCAGCACCCGCGGCATCACCGTGATCGACGATTTCGGCCACAACCCGGACAAGATCAGCGCCACCTTGGCTACGCTGCATGCCTTTCCGGGACGTCTGCTCCTCTTCTTCCAGCCGCATGGCTATGGGCCGCTCAAACAAATGGGGCAGGAACTGATCGCCACCTTCATCCGCGAGATGCGCCCTGAAGATCAATTGATCCTGTGCGACCCGGTGTATTTTGGTGGCACCGTTGACCGCTCCGTCGGCAGTGATGTGATCGCAGCTGGCGTCCAGAAGGGCGGACGCACGGCCCGGCATATTCCCAATCGGGACGATTGCGCGGCCGATCTGATAAACGCAGCGAAACCGGGCGACCGAATTGTCATTATGGGCGCCCGCGACGATACCCTGTCGGCCTTTGCCGCTAACATTGTCGAGCGGTTGGCCGTCTGAAATGGCGGTGCGCGTTCAACTGGTCGTCAACCCGGATGCTGGTCGCTATCACCGGGACAAGGTGCAAGCCTTGCGGGATGCCTTTCGACGGCAAGGGGCCGCTGTCACGTTGACGCATTTCGGGCCCGGTCGGCAGTTGCTGATCGAAGACGATGCCCAGCTGATGGTCGTGGTCGGCGGGGACGGCACCTTTCGCCATGCCGCCACAACCCTATTGGCAAGCGGGCGGGATTTGCCGCTGACCTTTTATCCCATGGGCACCATCAATCTGCTTCAGCTGGAAGTAGAGCGTCCGACAGCGCCAGATCAATTCGCCCATGTGGCACTTTCCAAGATCAAGGCAGAAGATCATGTTCCCGCGACGATCAATCGGGAAACTTTTTATGCCTGCGCCAGCGCCGGGCCAGACGCGCTGGCGGTGGCAACGGTTTCAACACGCCTGAAATCCTGGATCGGGCGCTATGCCTATCTGGTATCGATGCTGCGGCTTGTTCAGCATTGGCGACGGCCCCAATTGACGATCATCGCAGATGGCCGCCCCTATCACTGCGAGGCTGTTTATGTGGCCAAGGGAACCTATTTTGCCGGGCCCTATAGCTTTGCGCCCGAAGCTGCCCGAACGTCTGACCGGCTTTATGTGCTGGCGCTCAAGCGCGCGACCCGTTTGGATTATTGGCACTTCCTGCGCGGGATGTTGCGCGGCACAATTCTGGCAGACGCGGCCAACTATATCCGGTTGGACTGCAAGACGCTGGATATCTTGTGCAGCGACCCGTGGCCGGTTCAGGCCGATGGGGATCCGATTGCCACGCTGCCGGTGCGGATCCAGATTTCGGATAAGCGCCTGCGCTTCCACTAGCCAAGCTTGACGCCGCTCGCCCAATCGCGTCCATTGCCAACCAGATGATTTAAGGGAGCACCCCATAATGGCCCAGCGCCTGACACTTTATATCGGCATTGCGCTGCTCGTTGGCATTCTGGCCGGGGCGGTGATCCACGCAACGGCTGCGCCCGATATGGTGGCGCAAATCGTCTCGGGCCTTGGCCTTGTGACCTTTGCATTCCTTCGACTGATCAAGATGATCATTGCGCCGCTCGTATTTGGCACATTGGTCGCCGGGATCGCGCATATGGGGGACACAGCGGCGCTGGGCCGGGTGGGCCTTCGGTCGATCCTTTGGTTTCTGGCCGCCAGTCTGGTGTCGCTGTCGCTTGGACTTGTGCTGGTCAACCTGTTCCAGCCGGGTGTCGGCATCGGTCTAACCCTCCCCCCTGCAACTGCCGATGCAGGGGTTGCCAAAGCCAGCTTTGATGCCAAAAAATTCGTCGGCGATATCATCCCCATGTCG
>JAHEGQ010000277.1 GCA_024645025.1 Sphingomonadaceae bacterium | reverse complement strand
GCCCGGCCATGTCTCAGATCACACCCGAAATCGTCGCCGAACACGGCCTCTCCCCCGAAGAATATCAGCGCGTCCTTCACGCGATGGGACGCGAGCCGAACCTGACGGAACTCGGCATCTTTTCAGTCATGTGGTCAGAGCATTGCTCTTACAAATCCTCCCGCTTCCATTTGAAGAAGCTGCCCACCTCTGCCCCTTGGGTTATTCAAGGCCCGGGCGAAAATGCCGGTGTCATCGACATTGGCGATGGGCAGGCCGCAATCTTCAAAATGGAAAGCCATAATCACCCGTCCTACATTGAACCCTATCAGGGTGCGGCAACGGGGGTCGGCGGCATTTTGCGCGATGTGTTCACCATGGGCGCGCGCCCGGTGGCAAACATGAACGCGCTGCGCTTTGGACGACCCGATCATCCCAAGATGCGTCACCTGATTTCGGGCGTGGTGCGCGGCATTGGCGGCTATGGCAATTGCGTGGGCGTGCCGACCGTCGGCGGGGAGGTGAACTTCCACCCGGCTTATGATGGCAATATCCTTGTCAACGCGATGACGGTGGGCGTCGCCCAGACCGACAAGATTTTCTATTGCGCGGCAGCCGGCATCGGCAATCCGGTTGTCTATGTCGGGTCAAAGACCGGCCGTGACGGCATCCATGGGGCCACCATGGCGTCCGCCGACTTTACCGAAGATTCGGAAGAAAAGCGCCCAACCGTGCAGGTGGGGGATCCCTTTACCGAAAAGCTGCTGATCGAAGCCTGTCTGGAATTGATGGCGTCTGACGCGATTGTCGCCATTCAGGACATGGGGGCAGCGGGCCTGACCTCGTCCTCGGTTGAAATGGCGTCGAAAGGCGGCGTTGGCATTGAGCTCAACATGAACATGGTGCCCTGCCGCGAAACCGGCATGACGCCCTATGAAATGATGCTGTCTGAAAGCCAGGAGCGGATGCTGATGGTGCTGAAGCCCGGCCGCGAAGGCGAGGCAGAAGCGATCTTCCGCAAATGGGAACTCGACTTTGCTGTTATCGGGACGATCACCGACACCGGCCATATGGTCTTGAAATTCAACGACGAGACGGTCGCGGACATTCCGCTTGCCCCCTTGGCGGACGAAGCACCCGAATATGAACGCCCCTATGTCACCCCCGCTGAATATAAGGCGTGGGCCAAAGTCCCGGCTTTGGGGTCCATTGCGGAAAGCGCGGATTTGGGCGCTGACCTTGTGACCCTGATGGGATCCCCCGACATCGCGTCGCGTCGCTGGATCTGGGAACAATATGATAACAAGGTTGGCGGCGATACGGTGCAAGCGCCGGGCGGCGATGCCGCTGTTGTGCGCGTTCATGGGGCCGACAAGGCGCTCGCCATCGCGACCGATTGCACCCCGCGCTATTGCTATGCCGACCCTTATGAAGGCGGCAAGCAAGCGGTGGCCGAAACCTATCGCAACATCTCGGCCGTGGGGGCAACGCCGCTTGCCATCACCAATTGCCTGAACTTCGCCAACCCGCAGCGCCCGGAAATCATGGCGCAGATCGTCGGCTGCCTGAACGGGATGGGCGATGCCTGCCGCGCGCTGGATTACCCGATCGTGTCGGGCAATGTCTCGCTGTACAATGAATCCAAAGCAACCGGCGGCGGCTCTGCCATTCTCCCGACCCCCGCCATTGGCGGCGTCGGCATTATCGCCGATTGGTCCAAGGCTGCCACCATCGCGTTCAAAAAGGCGGGCGAGGCGATCTGGCTGATCGGGGGCCATGGCACGCATCTGGGCCAGTCGATCTGGCTGCGCGAAGTGCAGGGCCAAGAAGCGGGCGACGCCCCGACCGTTGACCTTTCCGCAGAGCGCGCACGTGGCGAACAGGTCCGCAAGCTGATCCTTGATGGCGTTGCGACGGCGGTGCACGATATCTCGGACGGTGGCCTGCTTGTCGCCGTGGCCGAAATGGCGCTTGCCGGCCAGATGGGTGCCGAACTGGACAGCCTGACCACAGCCCAAGCCTTTGGCGAAGATCAGGGCCGCTATCTCATCACCACATCTGCAGATGCTGTGATCGAGGGCGCAGTGCGGATCGGCAGGACGGGTGGCAACCACGTTGCTGGCATGGCGCTTGAGACGCTGCGGACCGCGCATGAAGGCTTTTTGCCTGCCCTGATGAACGGCTGAGCGCGTCCATCAGCATGACGATCCGGAACCTCTTTGCCACACCCTTTTATGAGGGCCAGCTGGGCGATGAGGCACTTCTGGAAGAACTGGAACAAAGCTGCCGCGCGCTCGAATCAGATGATGTCGCCGGGCAGGCTTGGTCCAAGGATCATGGTTATCAGGGCTATACCTCTTATGCCTCGCTCAATGATCTTCCATTGCGCGATCCGGCCTTTGACGATCTGAAACGCCTGCTGGACAAGCACGTCCGGGCCTTTGCCGACGCGTGTCATTTCAACCTTGGCCGCAAGCCCAAGCTCGATAGCCTATGGGTCAATATTCTGAAGCCCGGTGGCACCCATTCCGGCCATATTCATCCGCACAGCATTATCTCGGGCACCTGCTATGTCCTTGTGCCCAAAGGCGCTGGCGCCCTGAAGCTGGAGGATCCCCGTCTGGCGCGGATGATGGCCGCACCGCCGCGCAGGCCCGATGCGCCAGAGGCGTTTCAGCCCTTTGTCTATGCAGAGCCCAAGCCCGGCACGATCTTTCTTTGGGAAAGCTGGCTGACGCATGAAGTGCTGCCGAGCAAGGCAAAGTCAGACCGCATTTCGATCAGCTTCAATTACCGTTAAAGCTGCGGTAAGAGGGTCTATGACACAGACCTACGACACCGAACTCAAACTCTTCATCAATGGCAGCTGGCGGACAGGCGAAGGCCGGGACGAACACGCCGTTTTGAACCCTGCAACTGGCGACACAGTCGCCGCCCTGCCGCTCGCGACGCCCGCAGATCTGGACGAGGCGCTTGCCGCTTCTGCCAAGGGCTTTCAAGA
The DNA here is from genome assembly GCA_024645025.1 of Sphingomonadaceae bacterium. Classification (GTDB taxonomy): domain Bacteria; phylum Pseudomonadota; class Alphaproteobacteria; order Sphingomonadales; family Sphingomonadaceae; genus Aquisediminimonas. The sequence goes on along the minus strand of JAHEGQ010000277.1, from coordinate 1,995 downwards.
ATGGCGCGCCACAGACGTGGAGGCGCGCGGTGCCATCCTCCACAAGGTCGCGAGCCTGATCCGCGAACGTACCGAAGCCATCGCCACCCTTTTGACGTTGGAACAAGGCAAGCCGCTTGTCGAAGCACGCGGCGAAGTGGCCTCATCCGCCGCCTTGTTTGATTATTATGCCGAAGAAGCCAAGCGCGCTTATGGCCGTGTGCTGGTGCGCCCCACGGGGCAGCGGTCCATCGTGATCAAGCAGCCCGTTGGGCCAACCGCCACCTTCACCCCCTGGAACTTCCCAGTTTACCTGATGACGAAGAAGTTGGCCGCCGCGCTTGCTGCGGGCTGTTCTGTCATCGCTAAGCCGCCAGAAGAAACACCGGGCTGCACATCGGCGCTGATGCGATGCCTGATCGATGCGGGCGTGCCCGCCAATGTTGCCCAGCTTGTCTATGGTGTGCCCGATATGGTGAGCCGCCACCTGATTGGATCGCCCACCATCCGCAAGATCAGCTTCACCGGCTCTATCCCCGTCGGCAAGCATTTGATGCGACTGGCCGCCGATGGCGCAAAGCGGATCACGATGGAATTGGGCGGCCATGCCCCGGTGCTGATTTTTGACGATTGCGATTTGGAAAAGACGCTCGACATGGTCGTGCCGCAAAAGTTCCGCAACGCAGGCCAAGTCTGCGTGTCGCCCACGCGCTTTTATGTCCAGCGCGGGATTTACGACCGCTTTGTCGAAGGCTTTGCGGCGCGCACCCGCCAGCTTGTTGTCGGCAACGGGATGGACGCGGACACCAAGATGGGCCCACTCGCCAATAGCCGCCGTCCCGACGCAATCGACGCGCTGGTCGAAGACGCCCGCACCAAGGGGGCCCGCGTCCTGACCGGCGGCGTGCGCGGCAATCAGGGCTTTTTCTACCAGCCTACCGTGCTGGCGGATGTGCCGCTGGACGCCAATGTGATGTCGAACGAACCCTTTGGCCCCGTCGCCTTGATGCGGCCTTTTGATACGTTTGACGAAGCCATCGAACAGGCCAATCGCCTGCCTTATGGCTTGGCCGCCTTTGGGTTCACCGAAAATGGTCGGCAAGCAAATATGCTGGGCGATGCGCTGGAAAGCGGCATGGTCGGCATCAACAGCTTTGCCATTTCCGTGCCCGACGCGCCCTTTGGCGGCGTTAAGGAATCGGGCTTTGGCAGCGAAGGCGGGCCGGAAGGGCTGGACAGCTATCTCGTCACCAAGGCGATCCATCAGGCGTGAGCGGCGGGCCCATCCGCCGTGCCCTGTGGCTTATGTTGGGCATGGCCTCGGTCGCGCTGGGCGTGATCGGGGCCTTCCTGCCCATATTGCCCACCGTCCCCTTTCTGATCCTCGCCGCCTTTGCCTTTTCGCGCAGCAACCGGGCGTGGGAGGAAAAGCTGCTGAACCACCCCCGCTATGGCGCCACGTTGCGCGCATGGCGGGAAAAAGGGATCATCAGCCGGACGGGAAAAAAGGCGGCGACGGGGGCCTTTGCGGTCAGCATCATGCTGGGGCTGCTGCTGACCCACTTGCCCTGGTCGCTCATCCCACCCGCTGCCGCCATTTTGTGCCTCAGCTGGATCTGGACCCGACCCGAAGCCTAATCTTTCACCTCCTTCCCCATGCGCTTAAGGAGCGCTTATGACCATGACCCCTCGCACCGGCGGCCGCATCCTCGTTGACCAGCTTGTCCGCCAAGGCTGTGACCGCATCTTTTCAGTTCCCGGTGAAAGCTTCCTTGCCGTGCTGGACGCGCTGCACGACACGCCGCAGATCGAAAACATCGTCTGCCGTCAGGAAGGGGGCGTCGCCTTCATGGCGTGCGCAGATGGCACGTTGACCGGGCGGCCCGGTATCGCCTTTGTCACGCGCGGGCCCGGCGCGACCAATGCGACCATCGGCATTCATGTAGCGATGCAGGATTCGCAGCCGATGATCCTGTTCATCGGCGATGTCGACCGGAGCATGAAGGACCGGGAAGG
>JAHEGQ010000275.1 GCA_024645025.1 Sphingomonadaceae bacterium | reverse complement strand
CAACCTTGACTGGCCAAGCCTCTGGCTGGCCAAACATCATCGACAGGGGCACAGTCAGGCCATGGTCGACGTCCATCTCGTTGATGATGGTCATGTCGAATTCGTCAAGGATCAGGCTTTGGGCAATGTGCCAAGCCAGATCGGGATGCCCTTCGACATCGGGCACCGGGCGCGGCCCCCAGCCTTCATCGGCAGATTTGTAACGTTCCCCACACCCAATTGCGAAGGTCGGGATGATCTTCATGTCAAACGCCGACGCATGATCGTTGTAAACCAGGATCACGACGTCCGGTTTGGTTTCCTTCTCCCAATTCCGTGTCCATTCATAGCCCGCGAAAATGGGGCCGAAATAATCATCATTGCTCTTACCCTGATCCACGGCAACGCCAAGGAGCGGAACGTGGCTGCTGCCTACACCGGCAGTAATGCGTGCCATATCAGTTGCTTCCCTTATCAAAATGGCCGTTTGTCTCGAGCGAAGTCGAGAGACGGGTGGACGAGACACGGTGTCTCGACTGCGCTCGACACGAACGGAGAGAGGAAGATGCCATCTCAATAGCCTCCCTTGATGGAGCGATTGCCCTCAGGCGTGCGGCCGCCCTTCAGCATCATGTCCCGATATTCCGGGAAGGTCATATCGGTCATGGTGGAGACGGCCTCGGCAAAGCTTAACCCATCACATGAAAAGACCTTCGCCAGAAAATAGACGTTCCCGCCCAGATCGAGGCACTTGTTATAATCGCGGGCAAGGATGGCGTCCTTCTGTTCGGCTGACATGGGCCAATCATCCAGATATTTGCGTTCATCCGCCTTCCAGCGCTCTCGATTTTCAGGCTTCATCAGGCTCATCGCAAACTGGTTAAGCCAATAGCCCTTGCGGGCCCGCGCCGCCGTAAAGACGCGCGTGCCGGGAATATCGTCAAACTCCGCAAGATAATCGTGGATGTTCTGGGTTGCCGTTCCAGCGGTCATAGCCCCTTCTCCTTCAGCATAGTGTCAAGGCGCGGGAAGACGCGGCGGGCATTGCCTTCGAAAATGGCATGGCGTTCCGCATCGCTGATCTCGAGCGCATCGACATAACGTTTCGTGTCGTCGAAATAATGGCCGGTCTGCGGATCGATACCCCGCACCGCGCCCACCATTTCAGAACCGAACAGGATGTTCTTGTTGTCGATCACATCGGCCAGCAGGTTGATCCCCGGCTGGTGATAGACGCAGGTATCGAAGAACACGTTGTTCATCACATGGGTTGAAAGGTCCGGCTGCTTCAGCATATCGGCCAGCCCGCGATAGCGCCCCCAATGATAGGGCACAGCCCCCCCGCCATGCGGAATGATAAACCGCAGGCTTGGGAAATCCTTAAACAAATCGCCCTCAATCAATTGCATAAAGGCAATTGTATCCGCCGCGATATAATAGGCACCGGTGGCATGCAGGCCGGGATTGCAGCTGCCAGACACATGGATCATCGCCGGAACGTCCAGCTCAACCATCTTTTCGTAAAAAGGATACCAGAAGCGGTCGGTCAGCGGTGGGTGCTTGAAATGCCCGCCGCCCGGATCGGGGTTCAGGTTGCAGCCCACAAAGCCCATGTCGACGCAGCGTTCCAGCTCTGCGATTGAACCCTGCATATCGGCCGCTGGGGATTGCGGCAGCATACAGACTGGCACAAAGATATCGGGGTAGAGATCCGCACAACGGCGAATAAGATCATTGTTGACGCGCGCCCACTGCTTGGCAACACTTTCATCCCCGACGTGCGGCGCCATGGCCGATGCGCGGGGCGAGAAAATGGTGATGTCCGCCCCCCGTTCCTTCAGCAGACGTATCTGGTTCTTTTCGAGCGTCTCGCGAATTTCGTCGTCAGAAATTGCGGGATAAGCAGGCACCGCCTCACCCGCCTTGAAGGCCGCCTTTTGTAGGTCGCGCCAATCATTATGCGCGGCGGGCGCGGTTGTATAATGGCCGTGACAATCGATGATCAGCGTCATGTGCGGGTCAGCCTCTCCAGCTTTGCGTCAAGTGTGTCGGGAATGGGGGAAATGCCAAGGCGCCCCAGCGTGCGCTGACGCTCAATCGTGCCTCGCGTCATCAGCGGTTCAACCCCAAGCGATTCCAGCGTTTTGGCGCTTTCTTCCATCTCCGCCGCGCGGCGGACGCCATGCACCATCATGCGATCCAGCCGATAATCGGCAAGCGCAGGCCATTCCGCCCCGAGCGATCCCAAAACGTCGTCCAGAACATCCGCCTTTTGGCACGCCAGCACGCATTCAGCGGTCAAGGCTTCCATCCCTTTGAAGATGACGGACCGCAGCATCTTTATGGTCGAGGCACGCCCCACCGCATCCCCCACCGCGCGCACTTTGGAAAAGCCGAAATCGCCAAGCGCCGCACATCCCGCATCGGCATGGGGTCCGGAAACGAGCAGGGGCACGCCCATGCGTGCGGGGTTGACGGGCGACATGACCGCCACATCCACATAACGTCCGCCCGCCGCCGTGATGGCTGTTGCCGCTGCCCGCTTGGTATCCGGGGCAACCGAATTCATATCGAAGAACAGCGCATCCTTTTCGATCACTTGCGCCGCGGCCTCAGCCACCGCGAGCGCCTGATCTGCGGTGACCACGCTGATCACGGCACAAGCGCCCAATAAGGCGCCTGCAAGGCTATCTGCGCCAGTAACGCCGCAATCCTTATAGCGCGCCAGCATGGACGCCCGGTCGTCACCCGCCGTCTTGATGTCAAAAACGCGCGCAGCCCAGTCTCCAGCCAGCGCAAAAGTGCTGCCAGCCTCTCCAAAGCCGATCAGGGCGGGGGTTATCGTCATGCCCAAAGGCTAGGCCTGCCCCCTTCTGATCGCCAATTCAAACCATGAACCGGCTATAAGAAAATATGAATCAAGATGCTTGTCGATGGAGTTCGTCAACAAACGCCTGTTGCAGGGGCGTTGGTCGCCACCCCAATCGCGTTGTGACCCCAATCCGTCGCAGAATTCCAGAAGGTGCGGCCCATAATTCGGTCACCCAGCCGGCTTCCAGTTCGACCGATAATTGGTCCCGCGACAAGAGCGTCAGAAAGTCCGACTTGGTGAGGATTTCCCGAATCGTGATCACCGAGCCACATTCAATTGGAACGCGCGGCACAGCAATCCCGGCATCGGCAAACATCCGCTCCCATTGCGCGCGCAACGGCGTACCGGGCGCTGAGATGATCCAGGGATAGTCCGCCAGCAGCGACAGAACGGCATGGCCCTGTTTGGCATCATCTGGCGGAATTTGATCTGCCAGGGGGTGATCTTTGCGGCCCAAAATAACTGGGCGATCTTCAAACAATGCAGTTTGGACAAGGCCTGGCTCTGGCAAGGGCGTGCGCATGGCGCCAATCAGCAAATCAATCTCACCATCCCGCAATGGCCCTGCCAATTCCGCGTAAGACCCCTCGACGATCGATACCGAAACTTCCGGATGCCGGGCATGGAAAGCAGCAGCAGCCGCTGGCAGGATGCGCGCGCGCGACAGCGGCATTGCCCCGATGACGATCCGCCCCGTCTCCCTCCCCTTGACGCCGTCCAGTTCAGCAAGGCCCGCCGCCAGTTCAACCCGCGCCAATCGAAAACCCCGAACAACCCGCCGCCCAGCCTCTGTCAGCACAAGCCCCTTTCCGCGTCGTTCCAGCAGCGTCCGTCGCAGCACCACCGACAAATCCGCAATCGCCCGATGCAAAGAGGGTTGCGACAGTCCGGAGGCCGCGCTCGCCGCAGCGTAGCTGCCATGATCGGAAAAGGCGATCAGCGCCCGCAATTGCGCCATGGTCACGCGTGAACTGGCAATATGGTCCAATGCCGCGCAGATACGGGGAAGGATGATCTGCGCGCTTGGCAGCGGCACCATGCCCTCAGGCGTGCGGTCAAATAAAGGCTGGTCGATCAGGCTCTCCGTCCGGGCAATACCCTGCGTCACGGCGGGCTGGGTCAGATTCACCGCGTGCGCGGCCGCGCTGATGCTCCCGCGCTCGCAGATTTCTGCGACCGCACGCAAATGACGCAGGTTAAGCTTCCACAAGACCATAAGCCTTCTCTTAGCAAATTCTTATGACCTGCTGCCAGTTCCGATTTTCGTCAGCCACCAAAGACGCTAGGACAGGCTGAACGCAGATAAGGGAGCCTGATATGAGCGGTATTGTTGTGCAGAACATCGAACGCGCCGACCCTGCGGTGATCGCCGATCTGGAAAGCTGCGGCGTCTCAACCGTCCATGAAGCACAGGGCCGCACCGGCCTGCTCGCCAGCTATATGCGCCCCATTTATGCCGGCGCCCGTATTGCAGGCTCTGCTGTCACCATTTCAGCCCCGCCGGGCGATAACTGGATGGTCCATGTTGCTATTGAACAGTTGAAGGCTGGCGACATCCTCGTCATCGCCCCGACCAGCCCATGCGAAGATGGATATTTTGGCGATCTGCTTGCCACCTCCGCACAAGCCCGCGGGTGCAAGGGGCTGATTATCAACGCCGGCATTCGTGACGTCCGCGACCTGACAGAAATGAACTTTCCCGTTTGGTCCAAGGCGGTCTTTGCACAAGGCACGATCAAAGCGTCGCTGGGTTCGGTCAATGTGCCCGTCGTCTGTGCGGCCGCGCCAATCAATCCGGGCGATGTCATTGTGGCCGACGATGATGGCGTGGTTGTCGTCCCGCGCAACAAGGCCGCAGAGGTCGCTAAGGCGGCCAAGGCCCGCGAAGCGAATGAGGCTGACAAGCGCGCGCGCCTTGCGTCCGGCGAATTGGGGCTGGACATGTATAAGATGCGCGAAAAGCTGGCAGAAATGGGTCTTAAATATGTCTGAGATGGCGGCGCGCTGCATGTGGATGCGCGGCGGCACATCCAAGGGCGGCTATTTCCTGAAAAGCGATCTGCCCGCCGATCCGGCAACGCGCGATGCCTTTTTGCTTTCGATGATGGGGTCGCCCGACCCTGTGCAAATTGAT
>JAHEGQ010000256.1 GCA_024645025.1 Sphingomonadaceae bacterium | reverse complement strand
CGGCTTTGGCGGCCAAAGCTTTATCGACAGCCAACTGCGCAAGATTGAAGCCATCCGCAAAAATATCGACAAACAGGGCCTCGACATCCGCTTGCAGGTCGATGGTGGGGTTGATGCGACGACGGCGCCCAAGGTGATCGAGGCCGGGGCAGATGTGCTGGTGGCGGGCACCGCAACCTTCAGGGGCGGGCCAGATCACTATGCTGCGAATATTGCGAGGTTGCGGGGGCAATGAACGGCCCACCGCCGGCAGATTTCGATACGATTGAAGCCGGCAAACGCCTTGTCCGCGTGTCCCCGGTATCGCGCGGGGGCTGGCGCGCGCGCCTGTCAGACCAGATTGCGCGTTTGGCATGGCGGACGCCCTTTCACGCCTTGCGCTTGCGCGGGCGTTATCTGCTCAAATTGCTGACGGTCCCGGAAGATCCGGTGCGGGGGGATGCGGAACGGGGCCGGGACATGTGTGGCGGCGTGATCCATTGGCGTGGCGAGCGCCAAGTCATCGCCGATTGCCAGTTCACGACAGAGGCTTGGTCGCCGGGCTTTGCCCGCTATATGCACAGCTTTGCCTGGTTGCGCGACCTTGGGGCGCTGAATGACCGAGTGACGACGGCACCCATTGCCGAGCGGCTGATGCGGGCATGGCTGGAGGCGCACGGCAACATTGTATCGGACGCCGTTTGGCAAGCGGATTTGGCAGGGTCTCGCATCCTGTTCTGGATGGCCTATGCCCCGCTGATCCTTTCCAGTTCCGACATCGTCTATCGATCGGCGGTGTTGAATGCGCTGGCGCGCACGGCGCGGCACTTGGAACGCGTTGCACCGCGTGCCCCCATTGGGGTCGGACAGGTTGAGGCGTGGGCCGGCGTTACAGCGGCAGGCCTGTTGATGCCAGGCGGCGAAGCCCGCCGCGCAATTGGGGAAGCGGGGCTTGAAAAGGCATTGTCACTCGGCCTGACGCCAGAAGGCGGGCCGATTTGCCGCCGGCCAGATCGATTGATCGACCTGATCGGGACCTTGGCCCTGCTCCACAAGGTCTATGAAGCGCGCGGACAGCCGCCCGAACCTTGTGTCGTTGCCGCCTTGAGCCATAGCACATCGGCGTTGATGGGGCTGGTGTTGAGCGATGGTGGGGTGTCGAGTTGGCAGGGCGCGTTGCCGGTCGGCAAGGCGGCTGTGGAAGCGGTCTTGCGGGCGTCTGCTATGCGCAGTCGGCCGCTGCGCAATCCGTTGGCTTGGGGGTATCACCGTTTGCAATCTGGCCAGTCGGTCCTTGTCATGGATGCAGCACCGCCACCCGTCGGGCAAAAGATAGAGGCCGGATGCGCATCGACCCTTGGTTTTGAGTTTTCGGATGGCCCGTGTCGCGTGATCGTCAATTGTGGCGGCGCGCAAGCGGGCAGCGCTGCGATCCCCGATGTGCTGGCACAGGCCTTGCGGACGACAGCTGCCCATTCCACCTTGGTGCTGGCAGACAGCAACTCAACGGCGATCCTGCCAGATGGCGGCTTGGGCAAAGGCGTCACCGAAGTCGAGGTGGACCGGCAGGACACAGACAGTGGCAGCCGGATTGAGGCCAGTCACGATGGCTATGCCCGTCGCTTTGGCTTTGTGCATCGCCGCGCCCTTGTCTTGCTGGCCGATGGACGTGACCTGCGCGGCGAGGATGTGCTGCTGCCGGTCCCGGGTCGCAAGAACAAGGGCGGCAGCTTTGCTGTGCGTTTTCATCTGGGCATGGGGGTCGAGGCGCAGCCAACCGCTGATGGGCAGGGGGCGCTTCTGCGCCTGCCCGATGGGCGCTTGTGGCAATTCCGGGTTCAGGGCCGGACAGTGACGATTGACGATAGTATCTGGATTGACGGCAGCGGGCAGATGCGCGCCACGCTGCAATTGGTGGTTTCAGGGGAGGCCCCAGCGGGTGGGGCTTCGATCAGTTGGGCGTTCAAGCGCGCCAGTAAATAAACGGGAAACACATGACAGACGTGAAGATCAAGCGGGCCCTTCTTTCAGTGTCCGACAAGACGGGATTGACTGACTTGGGGGCAGCTCTTGCCCGGCATGGCGTGGAACTGGTTTCTACAGGGGGAACCGCAAAGGCCCTGCGCGATGCAGGGCTTACCGTGATGGATATTTCTGACCTGACCGGCTTTCCCGAAATGATGGATGGCCGCGTTAAGACGTTGCATCCCAAGGTTCATGGTGGCCTTTTGGCCGTGCGCGACAACCCGGATCATGCAGCGGCCATGGCTGAACATGACATTGGGGCGATCGATCTTGTCGTGGTTAACCTGTATCCCTTTGCCCAGACGGTGGCCAAGGGCGCCAGTCGCGACGAGATTATCGAGAATATCGATATTGGCGGCCCTTCCATGGTCCGTTCTGCCGCCAAGAACCATGCTTTTGTCGCGATCGTGACCGACCCGGCCGATTATGCCGAACTGATGGACGCCATGTCCCAAAATGCGGGTGCGACCAGCTATGACTTCCGCCGCCGCCTTGCGGCCAAAGCCTATGCTGCAACCGCCGCTTATGATGGCATGATCAGCCAATGGTTCGCCTTTGCGGATCAGCAACAGGCCTTTCCCGATATGCTGGCGATCAACGCCCACAAGCGCGAAACGCTGCGCTATGGGGAAAATCCGCACCAGCAAGCCGCCCTTTATATCCCGGCTGTTCCGCAAGCGCGGGGCATCGCTCAAGCCGCGCAGCTGCAAGGCAAGGAACTGAGCTACAACAATTACAATGATGCTGATGCGGCGCTGGAATTGGTGGCAGAGTTTCGCGATGGGCCGCCGACCGTTGTCATCGTCAAGCACGCAAACCCCTGTGGCGTTGCGACCGGGGCCAGCCTGTTGGATGCCTATAAAAATGCGCTGGAGTGCGATTCCGTCTCGGCCTTTGGCGGTATTATCGCGGTGAACCGCCCGCTCGATGGCCCGACAGCCGAAGCGATGTGCGATATCTTTACCGAAGTCGTCGCCGCACCCGATGCGGACGACGCGGCGCGGGCCGTATTTGCGCGCAAGAAGAACCTTCGTCTGCTGCTGACCGGCGATCTGCCGGACCCGGCACGCCCGGGCCTGAACATCAAGAACATCGCGGGGGGCTATCTGGTTCAGAGCCGAGACAATGGTCGGATTAGTGAAGAAGCGTTGAAGGTCGTCACCAAGCGGGCGCCGACCGCGCAAGAATTGAAGGACTGCCTCTTTGCGTGGACCGTTGCCAAGCACACGAAGTCCAATGCCATTGTCTACGCCAAGGACGGTGTGACTGCCGGGATTGGCGCGGGGCAGATGAACCGCAGGGACTCCGCGCGGATTGCCGCTATCAAGGCGCGTGAAGCGGCGGAAACCTATGGCTGGTCTGCGCCGCGGACGCAGGGCAGTGCCGTTGCGTCGGACGCATTCTTTCCCTTTGCCGATGGTTTGCTGGCAGCGGTGGAAGCCGGGGCGACGGCGGTGATCCAGCCGGGTGGATCAATCCGAGATGATGAGGTGATTGCTGCAGCGGATGCCGCTGGCCTTGCCATGGTCTTCACCGGGATGCGCCATTTCCGGCATTGATCGGGGCGCGTGGTGCCTGGATCGGGACAGGGGGCTTTGGCCCCCTGTTTTATTTGAGGCGACGAAAAAGGACGCGATCTTCATCCTGAAAGCCGCGCCGCCAAATGATCCAAGCATAGACCAAAAGGATCGCCGGAATGCCAAAGATCAACTCGGCCCATTCGGGCAGTTGCTTGAACAGCTGACCAACCAAAATTGCGCTGGCCGCAGCCAGCAACAGAGGCCAGCGCCAGACTGAAACGGGAGCTGCCAGCATTTTTCGCGCAAGCGTCGATTTGGCAAGAGACCCTAATGACAGGGCGATACATAAGGATGCGGCTGCGGCGGCGGCCAAGGTATGTTCGGCAACCCCTTCTCGCTTCAACACGAACAACAGGCTGACGGATAACAGCAGCTGAAGGCTGATCATCCCCAGCGACAACAGCATATTGCGGTGCCGCGCAACATAGACAAGCGCTGCCTCGCTGACCACGGCCAGCGAGGCGACGGCCTCTGCCAGCAGAAGAAAGGTCAGCGCAGCCGCCCCCCCCACAAAGATCCCACCCGGCCCAACAAGGCCCAAAAGTCCCTTGGCAAGGGTGCCCAGCGCCAGTGCAACCCCCAATTGGGCCGCTAAAATCCAAAAACCGACCTGACTGATTTGCCGGGCAACGGCGGCCCGGTCCCCTTCCTCAAGGCTGCGGGTAATGACGGGTCCCAGAACGGGGTCAAAGCTGGTCTTTAGCTTTTGCGGCAGGGAAGCGATTTGCTGGGCGACCCAATAAATCCCGACTGTTGCCGGCGATACGAACAGGCCAAGGATGGCCAGATCCAGCCGACGTGATCCCCATTCAATCGCATCTGCGGCAGCCAAGGGGGCGTTGCGCTGCGCCAAATTCCACAGCGCGCGCGGGCGTGGACGCCAGTTATGCGGCAAGCCATAGCTTTTGAGGAATGGCACCAGAGACGCGATAAACGCCGCCGCCATCGACAAGGCATAAGCGACCAACAGGCCATCCCGCGGCAGAAGCCAAGCCAGAACAAATGCCGTAATGCTGATCGTCCAAGGTTCGATAATCGCCCGCGCCCGCACCGTCGCCCCGACATCAAAACGATAAGCCAAGGCGGCCAGCATCAGGTCAGAGGCTGCGAGCGCCGGGATGATAAGCGGCAGCAGATTGTCCAGTCGGTTGATTGGGCTGTTGGGGAACATAATCTGCGGCACGGCCATCAGCAGCAGGGTGAGCGGCAAGGTCGCCAACAGAACAACAACTAAGCCATCCCATGCGCCATTTTCGCGGCCTTCGCCGGTTAGGTGCAAGGCCAGACCGCGCTTCAGGCCCAGCGTTGCAATCTGGGCAGCAAATTCCACGATGATGATCGCATAGGCCAGCCTGCCCAGCGCCTCGGCCCCATACCATTGGCCACCGATGATGAGAAACGGGATGCGCGCGATCAGGCGCGCGAAAAAGCCCGCCACATTGGT
>JAHEGQ010000243.1 GCA_024645025.1 Sphingomonadaceae bacterium | reverse complement strand
GCGCATTACATCCCCCACCCCGATTTTCGCGCGGCGGTTGCGGATTTCCTGAAACGCGAACGTCGGGCCATCGAACGCGATATTGCGTTTCTGGGCGAAGTGACGCCGTTTCGTAAATCCGGTTAGGCGGCGCGCTGCCCCGAATCCATCCACCAGGCCCGGGCCTGACGCTGGGCTTCGGCAATTTCGCGGGTCGACATTTCTTCGGCCAGATCGGCGCGGCATTGCTGGGCGCGGTCATCGCCGGACAGGGTGGCCAAGTTAAACCATTTGTGCGCCTGAACCAGATCGCGCTCCGCCCCATCCCGCCCGGCGGCATAGGCGATACCAAGTTGAAAAAAGGCATCCGAGTCGCCTTGGCTGGCGTCGCGAAGAAACCGATTAAGTCTGAAATTGCCGTCCATTGCAGTGCTGGTCATTGTCATTCCCCTCAATTTGACTGAGGGGGATTGCACCAAAATGGTTTAAACAATCGGTTAACGTGGCGTGCGCACTTATCCCGATATGGGATTGACCGCGAGATTATCGATCAGGCGGGCCTTTCCAATGCGTGCCGCGGCCAGCAGGCGCGCGGGCCGGTCTAGCCGGTCCAACGGAGCCAAAGTGTCGGCGTCGACCAGTTCCACATAATCGACCGAGGCAAAGCCGGCATTGGTCAGCATTGGCGCGACAGCCGCCAGTGTCAGCGCAACATCTGCGCCCTTTTGCAACGCTTGCGCTGCATTCCCCAGCGCCCGTGGCAGCGCCAGCGCTGCGGCGCGATCCTTGGGTTCTAGATAGGCATTTCGCGATGAAAGGGCGAGGCCGTCATCTTCGCGCTGGGTCGGAAAGCCGACAATGTCGATCGGCATATCCAGATCGGTCGCCATGCGGCGGATGATGGCCAGTTGCTGCCAATCCTTCTCGCCAAAAATCGCAACATCTGGCCGCACCTGGTTGAACAGCTTTGCAACGACAGTCGCCACGCCATCGAAATGGCCGGGGCGTGCCGCGCCGCATAGGCGGTCAGGCAGGCCCGACACGCGGATATTGGTCGCAAAGCCTTCGGGATACATTTCTGGCAGGTCGGGCATCCACAAAAGGTCAACGCCCGCCGCAACCAACTTTACCGAATCAGAATCCGCACGACGCGGATAGGATTCATAATCCTCATTGGGGCCGAATTGCCGCGGGTTGACGAAGATCGAAACGACCACCCGGTTTGCCCGCCGACGTGCTTCGGCAACCAGCGCCATATGCCCGTCATGCAACGCCCCCATAGTCGGGACTAGCGCGACCGTTTCGTCATTCTCGCGGAACCCCTTCAATGTTTGGGAAAGGGTCAGTCGATCATGGATGGTTTGCACGGCAGGTCCTGCATGGCTAATGGGAACCCTAGCCTCTAGCGAGGGTGCGCGGCGAATCAAGGAAGGTTAGCATCGTTTCTATGTCCGGGGAAAAGCCGCACATTATTGTGTTCGCCAATGAAAAGGGCGGATCGGGGAAATCCACGATCGCCGTTCACACGGCTGTGGCGCTTGCTGTGTCCGGCCATCAGGTCGCCGCGATTGATCTTGATACCCGCCAGCAGACGCTGGCCCGCTATCTTGGCAACCGTGCCGCAACCGTCAAACGGCGCGAGGCGGAATTGGACGTGCCCAGCTTTGCCGTGCTTGATCCACTGACCGAGGCCGCGCTGGATGCGGAAATTGAACGCCTTGGCATTGGCCAAGATTTTTTGATCATTGATACGCCTGGACGCGATGATCCGGTGGCGCGGGCCGCGATTGCGCGGGCAGATACAATTGTGACCCCGATCAACGACAGCTTTGTCGATCTGGATCTGATCGGGCAGGTCGATGCCGAAACCTTCCGGGTTGCCAAGCCCAGCTTTTATGCCGAGCTGATTTGGGACCTGCGCAAGCAACGCGCGCGCGCTGATGGGGCCACGGTTGATTGGGTGGTGCTGCGCAACCGGCTGCAGCATTTGGATGCACACAATATGCGCCGGGTCGGTGCGGCCTTGGCCGATTTGTCCAAGCGCGTCGGCTTTCGCACGGTGCCGGGGTTGAGCGAGCGCGTCATCTATCGAGAGTTGTTCCCCAAGGGGCTGACGCTGCTCGACAAGAAGGAATTGGGCGGCTTTTCTGTAAGCCATGTCGCGGCCCGGCAAGAGTTGCGGGAAATGATCTCGGCCTTTGCCCTGCCCACGTTGGATCTGGCCCAACGCGAACTGGCTTTTGGGTGACACGGCTTCTTCTTATCTTGGCCCTGCTTGGGTTTATCTATTGGTCCTGGGGCGGTTCCAAAAAAGCCCCGCCCTCGATGACCCGCGACGAGGCCGCCCGGTTGCTGGGCGTTGCGCCGGACGCAGATGCGGCGGCCATAGGGGATGCGCATAAGCGTTTGATCGCGCGGGTCCATCCGGATGCCGGGGGAAGTGCAGAACTGGCTGCACGGGTTAACCAGGCGCGTGATGTCTTGCTGAATGGAACAGCGCATTAACGATTAGGCAATATTTCGGCGGGCAAACGGGCCTTGATTCCCCGCCCGGCCTTGGGCAACCGGGGTGAACGACCTCATTTCTTAGGGATGGCTATGACCCATAACTTCCATGCCACGGCCTTACGCGAATATGATATTCGCGGGATCGTCGGATCGACGCTGACCGAGCAGGATGCCTGGGCCATTGGCCGCAGCTTTGCGACGATCGTTCGGCGGGACGGCGGCAAGACAGTGGCCGTTGGGTATGATGGTCGCTTGTCATCCCCCATGATGGAACAGGCGCTGATTGCCGGGCTGGTGGAAACGGGCGTCGATGTCGTTCGGGTCGGGTTAGGCCCCACGCCAATGCTCTATTATGCCGAGGCAGCCTTGGACGGCATTGATGGCGGCATCCAGATAACCGGCAGCCATAATCCCCCCGATTATAATGGCTTCAAGATGGTGCATCGCCATGCGCCCTTTTTTGGGGCGGATATTCTTCAGATCGGCACCTTGGCTGCGGCGGGCGATTGGGAAAGCGGCCATGGCAGTGTTCGAGACCATGATATTTTCGACCAATATGTGGATCGGCTGGTCGAAGATTTTGGCGGCGGCGTCTTCCGCATTGGCTGGGATGCCGGCAATGGGGCAGGCGGCGCCGTGATCGAGGCTTTGGTCAAGCGGCTTCCCGGTGAGCATCACCTCTTGTTCACCGATATTGATGGACATTTTCCTAATCACCACCCTGATCCCACGGTGGAAGAAAATCTGGCCGATCTGCGCCGCCTTGTCGCGGACAAGAAGCTCGATTTTGGGGTGGCTTTTGATGGCGATGCCGATCGCATCGGCGCGATTGACGGCGAAGGCCGGGTTGTCTGGGGCGACCAGTTGCTCGCCATCCTGTCTGAACCGGTGTTGAAGGAAGTGCCGGGCGCGACCATTATCGCCGACGTGAAGGCCAGTCAGGCGCTCTATGATCGCATCGCAGAACTGGGCGGCACACCGCTGATGTGGAAGACCGGCCACAGCCTGATCAAGGCCAAGATGAAAGAGGTTCAGTCACCGCTGGCTGGGGAAATGTCGGGCCACATCTTTTTCAAGCATCGCTGGTATGGGTTTGACGATGCCATTTATGCCGCTGTCCGGCTGATTGAGGCTGTCCACCAGCTGGGCGGATCATTGACGGCGCTAAAATCGGCGATGCCGGATATGGTCAACACGCCGGAACTGCGCTTTCAGGTGGATGAAAGCCGCAAGTTCGCGATTGTGGAAGAGGTGCTTGCCCGGCTGGAAGCCGAAGGGGCAGAGGTCAATCGCACCGATGGCGCGCGCGTGAACACCAAGGATGGATGGTGGCTGCTGCGCGCGTCCAACACGCAGGATGTGCTCGTCGCGCGGGCCGAGGCGAAGGATGCCGCTGGCCTTGCCCGGCTGATCGCCCAAATTGACGCGCAATTGGCGGCGTCCGGCATCGTGCGCGGCGAGAGCGTTGCGCATTAGGTCGGTGGTCGCTGGGTGAGCGACCTTCCGCCTGTTCTTGCCCATTGGTTCGCGGCACGCGGCTGGCAGCCGCGGCGTTATCAGCTGGAGATGCGGGACGCCTATCTGGCCGGCGCACACGCCTTGCTGGTCGCGCCGACGGGGGCGGGCAAGACATTGGCCGGATTTCTGGCGACGCTGGCCGATCTGGCGGCAGCGCCTGTCGAAGGCTTGCACACGCTCTACATCTCGCCCTTAAAGGCGCTGGCGGTGGATGTGCGCCGCAACCTGTTGAGCCCGATTGAGGATATGGGGCTCGACATTCGGGTGGAAACCCGCACCGGGGACACCCCGTCCGACCGTAAGGCGCGGCAGCGGGCGCGCCCCCCCCATATCCTTTTGACCACGCCTGAAAGCCTGAGCCTGCTTTTGTCTTACCCGGAGAGCGAAACGCTGTTTGCCGGGCTGAAGCGGATCGTGATTGATGAGGTTCATGCCTTTGCGCCGACCAAGCGCGGCGATCTGCTGAACCTTGCCTTGGCGCGGCTGCAGACGCTGGCCCCGACGGCTTGCCGCGCTGCCTTGTCTGCTACCATCGCCGATCCTGCCCACTATCAGGCATGGCTTGCGCCGGTGGGGGAGGAAGCGCGCCTGATTTTGGGCGACCCCGGCTCGCCGCCCGATCTTGAGATCCTGCTTCCCGAGGGTCGGGTGCCTTGGGCCGGGCATTCGGGGACCTATGCTGTGCCCCAAGTGATGGCGGAGATTGAAACCCATCAGACCACGATCATCTTTTGCAATACGCGCGGTTTGTGCGAGTTGATTTTTCAAGAGCTTTGGAAGGTCAACGAGCTGAAGCTGCCCATTGGTATCCACCATGGCAGTCTGGATATCGAGGCCCGGCGCAAGGTTGAAAATGCGATGGCCGAAGGGCGTTTGCGGGCCTTGGTGGCAACGTCCAGTCTGGACCTCGGCGTCGACTGGGGGAATGTCGATTGCGTGATCCAGATGGGCGCGCCCAAAGGGTCCTCCCGGCTGCTTCAGCGCATTGGGCGGGCCAACCATCGGCTCGACACGGCGTCCGAGGCGATCCTTGTGCCGGGCAACCGGTTTGAATATCTGGAGGCGCTCGCAGCATGGGATGC
>JAHEGQ010000240.1:4103-5096 GCA_024645025.1 Sphingomonadaceae bacterium | reverse complement strand
GTTGGGCTTTGCCAGCTTATACCCAAATGATGACGGTGCCGATCGCCCTTCATGGGCGATGGGGGCAGTGTGCGAAGACGCGTACTATCTTGACCAACAATCGCTGCCGCCCCCCAAAAAAGGCGCTAGGTTCGCGCCAAGACCCGCAACCGCGAGAGGAATTCGCCGCGGTCAACATAACAGCCGTGCAAGTGTCGATAGCCCGTCGACGGATCAAAGGCATCGCGCCCGTGAAGCACACGGCGGTTGTCAAACACCACCATTTCCCCGCTCTCAAGCTTGAAGGATAGACGATATTTGGGGTCGCGGGTCATGCGCATAAAGGCGCGATAGGCGCGGTAATAGGCTGGCATGATCTCGGCCGACATATCGAAAATTGCCGCAATATGGGCGTTATAGCGGATTTCGAGCAGCCGCCTATCATGGTCAAGCGTGATGGCAGGTTTGCGCACCCGAATATCATAATGTTGGTCGTGGAACCTGAAAGGAATGGGCACATCACTTAGCAACCGGAAGGCGTCGGGGTCTTGCGCGCGCAAATCATCTGCAATCGCAAATCCATCTGCAAAGATTGATCCCCCGCCTTCGGCCTGGTTGGCAAGGCAATGCAAAAACTGAAAGCCCGGCGGTACTTCCTGATTGGGCAGGTCGCTGTGCAGGGGGAGGGCGACTGGGGTATAGGCCAAGTTGTTGGGATCAGGCATAGACACTACTTCAAAGGTAGTGCCAAAATTGGTTTTGCGCAGAAAACCGATCCGCTCGGCCACGTCCACTCCGGCGTCTATCTGGTCGCCCAGGCCGTCAACAATTGATAATCCGAAGCGTGCGGTTTCGCGCATCCATGCATCAAGGACGCGATCCTCTGCTCTTATCTGAGGCCCTGAGAATCGCGGGATCCCAAGCGTGGTCAGATCGGCCCGCCAATGGTGGGGGGCAATATCGGCTGGGTCTTTGGCCGGACTGCCCGGCCGGTGGGTGTAGAGCAAATCCATC
>JAHEGQ010000240.1:0-4093 GCA_024645025.1 Sphingomonadaceae bacterium | reverse complement strand
TCGGCATAGGTCAGAACGAGGGCATCGCCCAAATCCTCAGCGCTCTGTAAACAAGGGTTCGCATCCAACGACAGCAGATCAAGGGTGCGCTCGTGGGTTTGCGGGTGAAGCCCGGACGGGCAGTTGTCGCGCAGCCAGATGGTCGGGTAGGGCGTGGCGGTGCCATCGTCCCAAGTCACGACAAGCTGGTCTGCACAGACCGTAAGTGCAGAAACAGTCATGGGATATCCAGTTTATAGGCAAAAAATAGGATGAAGAGCGGAAGGCTAGCCGCGCGGCGGCGGCCACCATGCCTGTGTTTTGCCGTAACGCGCGCCTGCAACGCCCCGGCCCAGCCTGAAATCCTTGCAGTCACGGTTCATGACCAAAGACTAGGACGGAATTTTCGGAACGGCAAGCGGGCTGCAGACGCGTTGCGCCGTCGCGCCAGACATGACATCTCTCGCAGGGGGGAATCAATGTGAACAAAGCACACCAACGCACCGACAGTGATAGGCAGCGGGCCTTTTTGCGGACGCTCATCGGGATCGGCGCGGCAACAGCTGCGGCGCATATTGGCAATAATTTCACCACCTATCTTGTTGGCGGACTGATTGAAAAATTTGGCTTTTCAAAATTCGCGATGGGTGCCTGGAACATGGCGGAAACGCTCAGTTATGCCGCCGCGATGTTTCTGATTGCGCCGCGCGCGCGGACAATGGACGCGCGGTTGCTGGCATTATTCGCCAGCCTGATTGTGATCTGCGCACAAGCAGGGTCAGCGCTTACCAGCAGCTATCCCCTTTTGCTGCTGGGACGCATTGGGACGGGCATGGGATTTGGTCTGATGAACAGCGCGGTCAACCTCGCTGCCGGGCGGACCGATCAGCCGGCCCGTTGGATCTCGCTAGGCATTTCGGTTCAGACCATGCTGTATGCGCTGGTCGCCATAGGGCTGCCCAAGCTGGGGGAAAGTCACGGAGTTGGCGGGATGTTCTTGGCGCTGGCCGGGCTAGCCTTGGCGCTTGGGTTATTGGCCCTTTTGCTGCCGGGTGGGACCGGCCTGATTGAAGATCGCGCTGCTGCAACCGCGCACCGAAGAATAGGCCGAGAAGGACAGCTTATCTTGGTTGCTATGGCGCTGTTTTCATTCGGGTCGCTCGCAATTTGGCCGTTTATCGAGCAGACCGCCAAAGCAATCGCCATCCCGGCAACCCAATTTGGGGTTTATCAAAGTCTGGCGGTGCTGGCGAGTGCGCTTGGCAATGCGGCTCTGGCCGCTGGGATTGCCCGTCTGCCGCGGACTTGGCCCTTAACTGCCGCTTTGGGGGCCTGTGGCGCCTGCTGTATGCTGCTGACCACCGTGGGTAGCCAAGCAGCCTTCGCGGCAGCGTTCATCGCCTTCATGGTCACTTGGTTTCTAACCTATCCGCTGCTGTTGGGGCTGACCTATGCCTATGACGCAAGCGGGCGGCTGGCCGTGATGACCACCGGCACCTGGCTGCTATCGACCAGCTTTGGCTCCCTAGCGGCGGGCGCGATGGCGCAGGCTCTAGACGGATATACCCTGATCGGGCCGATTGGCGGGTTTATCTGCATCTTGGCGATTGTTGCGGTATGGCCGGTGGTGCGCCGGCTCGATCGTCAGGAGAGAACTGCCTAAGACGCGTCGTGCCCCCCTTTTTGGGCAGCACGGCGCGCCGCTGAATTGGCAGCTTGTCAGAACTCTTTAAAAGCCGAGGAAGCGGATATTCCCTTCAACGGGTTCCCGCTGACGTTCAAAGCCATTCACCGCTGCGGTTTCGTCTCTATAGCCAATGGCGATGCCGCAGAAGAAGATGTGCGTTTCATCCGACACGCCGATAAACGCCTTGATCAGCTTTGCGTGCATGGCGAGAAATTCCTGAGGGCAGGTATCCAACCCTTCTTCGCGCAGCAGCAACATGATGGTCTGCAGCCACATGCCGACATCCGACCATTGCGGCGGGCCCATGCGGCGGTCAAAATAGCAAAGCAACACGGCGGGCGCATTGAACGACATGACATTGTTGCGCACGAAGTCGTTCCGGGCGTCGGCATCAGACCGACCAATCCCCATGGCCTGATACATGGCGGCGCCAACTTGCTGGAGGCGCGCCTTGCATTCCGGGATAACCTCTGGGTCTGACCAAGAATATTCCGGCGGATCCTGCATTGGCGATGCCAGCATTTTCTGCTGCAATTCGGCCAGCGGTGCGCCCGTTACGATCGTGGCTTCCCAAGGCTGGAAGTTGCAGCCCGATGGCGCCCACCGGGCTTTGTCCAGGACCCGGTGGAGCACCTCCAACGGAACGGGATCGGGCTTAAACGCGCGGATGGAACGGCGCGACAGGACGGCTTGGCTGACGGTTAAGTTATTCATTGGCGAGCCCCTGCCTTCCTATCTGGCATCGGTCAAGGCCTCGCAGCGATGCCAGTTGGCGAAAGCGCGCCGGCGCGCAAAGGTAAGTTGCCAAGATCAAGCAGAAGCTTGGATGTCACGAGCCTGTTTTTCATGGGGCGCGCCCCGCACGATCAAGAGGTACATAACGGGTGTGACGATCCGGCTGAGAAGTGTGGACGACACCAGCCCGCCGATAATGACCCAAGCCAGCGGTGAATAGAGTTGTGACCCTGAAAGCGCGAGCGGCAGCAGCCCCCCAATTGCTGTGACCGATGTCAGCAGCACCGGCAGGAAGCGGATTTCGCCGGCCTGCTCGATTGCGTCGCGCAGGGCGACGCCGCGCTGCCTTAACTGGGTGGTGAAATCGACCAGCAGGATCGAATTTTTGATTTCGATCCCAATCAGGGCGACAAAGCCGATAACGGCCAAGAACGACAGCGAATTGCCTGTCAGCAACAAGGCAACAAGACCGCCGAAAAGGCCAAGCGGGATAACGCCGGCCACAACCGAGACTTCGCGGAAACGCCCAAACTCGGCAACCAAGACACCGAAAATGCCAAAGACCGCCAGCAAGATCAGGCCGCCCAATCCGTTGCTGTTACGCGCCGCCACCTCCGCCTCGCCGCCGACGATGACGCTATAGCCGGCCGGCATGGGGAGTTGGCCAACCCGCGCCAGCACCTCTTTGCTAATCTTCGAGGCCAGATAGCCGTCCCGGACATAGGCCGTCACCGTTGCCGACCGTTCCAGCTTGTAGCGGTTGATCCGCGCCGGGGCCGACTCCAGACTTGGGCGCGTCAGTTCGGCCAAAGGCACGCTGCCGCCGCTTTGCGAAGGGACATAGACGCCTGCTAAGGTAGAAACCGGTTGGGTCTCATTCAGGGGCATACGGACAGTCACCGGATAGCTATCGCCTTCGCTATCGCGCAGCGTGCTTGCGCGCTCTCCTGACAAGGCCAGTCGCATGGTCCGTCGGACCGCGTCGGGCGCAACATTCAAAAGACCAGCCTTCTCCGCATCGACGTTCAGATGATAGTCGACCCTTTCCGCCGCGAGAGGATCATCAATGTCGCGCGTGCCGGGTGTATCGCGCATGATGGCAGCGACCTGGCCCGATAATTTTTTGAGGACGTCCATATCCGGCCCACGCACCCGAAGCGCGACAGGGGCATCGACCGGCGGACCTTGTTCAAATTGAACGACCGTGACCCGGGCGTCTGGAATGCGGGCCATGTCTTCGCGAAGCCGTTCAATAAATCCTGGTGTTTTTCGCGCCGACCATTTGTTGAGCGTGACAAATAATTCACCGTAACGGGTGTCAAACTCTCGCGGGATATTGTTGTAATAAATTTGCGGGTTTCCGCGCCCAACATTTTCCATGACGTCTTTGATTTCGGGCTGGCCAATCAGCTTTGATGCGACCTTGCGAACAATGCGATCCGTTTCTGGAATGCTGCTGCCTTCGGGCGCCTCGATCCGGACAACGAAATAGGGGACGTCGGCTTTGGGGAACAGGCTGAATCCCAGAAATGGAATGGCCGCAAACATCAGTGCGCACGCGCCCATCGCCGACCATAAGGTCTTGTGCGGATTTTCAAGCGCCCAATGAAGCAGGGGGCGATAGAAACGCTCAATCTTATCCATCAGCCATTTCAAGGAGCGGTTGCCGTCTGTCGACGGATGTGGCTCCAA
>JAHEGQ010000235.1:1014-5110 GCA_024645025.1 Sphingomonadaceae bacterium | reverse complement strand
CGCGGGGGAAATCGCCGCACTAACCCGGTTGGTCAGGCCCCATGTCGCGGTGATCACCGCGATTGCCCCAGCCCATATCGAAAATCTTGGGTCGATGGAGGCGATTGCCGATGCCAAGGGCGAAATCTTTGAGGGGTTGGAACCAGGGGGCACCGCGATCCTTCCCTTTGATACGCCCTATCGTGATCGGCTGTTGGCCCATGCCCGCGCCCATACCGACAAGGTCATCACCTTTGGCCTTCAGTCCGGGGCGGATGTTTCTCCGCGGGACATTGTGCCAACCAATGCCGGCACGATGATGACGGCGCATTTGCCGGGAACCGAACTGGCCTTTACGCTGGCGCAGCCGGGCGCGCATTGGGTGTCCAACGCGCTTGCCGTTTTGGCTGCCGTTCAGGCTTTGGGCGGTGATTTGGCAGCCGCCGGTTTGTCGCTGGCTGAATTGCCGGGGTTGGCCGGACGTGGCGCGCGTCATCAGATATCCGTCGCTGGCGGCACCGCCTTGCTGATTGATGAAAGTTATAACGCCAATTCTGTGTCCATGGCCGCAACCTTGGCGATGCTGGGCGCGGTTCCGGCGGGTCGGCGCATCGCTGTGCTGGGGGAAATGCGGGAATTGGGCGCAGAAGGGCCTGCCCTTCATGCGGGCCTTGCCGCGCCGGTTTTGCAGGCCGGGGTAGACGTCGCGATACTGGTTGGGCCGGGCATGGCCCCGCTTGCGGAGACGCTGGGCAAACAAACCATGGTGCAACATCTTCCGGATGCGGCTGCCGCCCTTGATATGTTGCGCGACCTGATCCGGCCGGATGACGCTATCTTGATTAAGGGATCCAACGCAGTCGGTTTGGGTCATGTGGTTGCCGGGCTGACTTCGGGGGGGGACTGATGCTTTACTGGATTGCGGACTATCTTGGGTTTCCCGGCATTCTTAACCTATTGCGCTATTTGACTTTCAGAACAGGCGCAGCGGTTGCGACCGCGCTTTTGATCGGTTTGGTCATTGGCCCCAAATTCATTGGCTGGCTGCGCGTGCGGCAAGGCAAGGGGCAGCCGATCCGCGCCGATGGGCCGCAGACGCACTTGGCCAAGGTTGGCACGCCAACCATGGGCGGCTTGATGATCCTGACCGCTGTCGCGTTCTCCGTCCTGCTTTGGATGGACCTGCACAATATCTATGTCTGGGCCTGCCTGTTGGTCACTGGTGGCTTTGGCCTGATCGGGTTTCTGGATGATTATGATAAGGTAAAGAAGCGTAGCTCCAAAGGGGTTTCCGCACGCGCGCGCTTATTGGCGGAATTTACAATTGCAGCGGTTGCAACGGCGCTGGTGACATCGCACGCCAATACCGATCTTTACCTGCCGTTCGTGAATGGCCCTGTCGTCGACCTTGGCTGGTTTTATATTCTGTTTGGCGCCTTTGTGATTGTGGCCTTTGGCAATGCAGTCAATCTGACCGATGGGCTGGACGGGCTGGCAATCATGCCCGTTATCATCGCGTGCATTGCCTTCATGCTGATCGCCTATCTGGTCGGCAACGCGAAATATGCGGCCTATCTGGGTATTCCCTATGTCGCAGGGGCGGGCAATCTGTCGATCCTGTGCGGCGCAATTGTTGGGGCGGGTCTTGCCTTTTTGTGGTTCAATGCGCCGCCGGCTGCGGTCTTCATGGGGGATACCGGCAGCCTTGCCTTGGGCGGCGCAATCGGCACGATCGCCGTGACAGCGCACCATGAATTTGTGCTGGCCATCATTGGCGGTCTGTTTGTGGTGGAGGCGCTGTCGGTGGTGATCCAGGTCTTTTGGTTCAAGCGCACGGGCCGCCGTGTGTTCCGCATGGCCCCAATCCACCATCATTTCGAACAACTGGGCTGGTCGGAGCCAACGGTCGTCATCCGCTTCTGGATTGTGGCCTTTGTGTTGGCGCTTGCCGGACTTTCGACGCTTAAACTGAGATGATCACAGCGCCTGCCTTTCGTGGAAAACGCTATGCAGTGCTGGGGTTGGCCCGCAGCGGTTTGGCAAGCGCGCGTGCCTTGTGCGCCAGCGGGGCAGAGGTGTTGGCCTGGGATAGCCGGGAGGAAGCCCGCGCGGCGGCCCCAGCGGGCGTGCAACTGGCTGACCCGCTGACCGTCGATCTGACGGGGTTTGACGGTCTGATCGTTTCCCCCGGCGTGCCGATTAACCGCCACCCGATTGCGGATCATGCCCGCGCGGCGCAGGTTCCTATCCTTGGGGATATTGAGCTTTTTGCCTTGGCCCAGCCCAGCCTGCCAGCCCATAAGGTGGTGGGCATTACGGGCACCAATGGAAAGTCGACGACCACGGCGCTGATCCACCATATCATCGCTTCGGCGGGCATCCCGGCGCGCCTCGGCGGCAATATTGGTTTGCCAATCCTGTCGCAGCAGCCCTTGCCGGCAAGTGGTGTCTATGTGCTCGAGTTGTCCAGTTTCCAGATTGATTTGACGCATAGTCTGGCCTGCGACGTGGCCGTCCTGACCAACATCACACCTGATCATCTTGATCGCTACGATGGCTTTGCCGATTATGCGGCAGCCAAAGAGCGGCTTTTTACCTTGCAGCACGCTGATCAGATTGCCGTCATCGCCACCGACGATGATCCATCGCGGATGATTGCCAGCCGGATCAACCACCGCCTGTACCGGGTGGCATCATCCCAAGAAAAGGACGCGTCGCGCTGGCCAGCCCTTCAAGGCCCGCATAATGCGCAGAACGTCGCTTGTGCGCGGGCCGTTGCCAAGGCGTTGGGGATTGAGGACGACGCGATTGAACGCGGCTTGCAAAGCTATCCCGGTTTGCCCCATCGCATGGAGCGCGTGGCCGAACGGGGCGGTGTTTTGTTCGTCAACGACTCTAAGGCGACGAACCCCACATCAACAGCCCCGGCATTGGCCGCCTATCCCAAGGTGCACTGGATCTTGGGGGGGCAGGCCAAGACCGATGATCTGGATGCGTGCGCGCCGCATTTCGACCATGTCGCTGCCGCTTATGTTATCGGTGAAGCCGCCCCCCTGTTTGCCCGGCTGCTGCGGCCACATATGCCCGTGACCGAAGCAGGAACGTTGGAGGTGGCCGTTCAAGCAGCTGCGGCTGCGGCGCAGCCGGGGGAAACGGTTTTGCTGTCGCCGGCCTGCGCGTCTTTTGATCAATTTCGGGATTTTGAGGCGCGGGGTGACGCCTTTCGCCACTTTGTGGAGGCGCTGGCATGACGACCCGATCGGTGACTGGCAAGCCACGTCCGCCCCGGCTCGGACGGTCTGATCGTTCGGCGCTGGGCCTTTGGTTCTGGGAGATCGACCGGGTCTTGTTGCTGCTGGTCATGGTCCTGCTTTCGGTGGGCCTTATCGCGGTTGCCGCGGCATCGCCTGCATCGGCCCACCGCTATTCAGACGTCAGCTTCCAGCTGGCGCCGCTGCATTATTTTTGGCGACAGCTGATCTGGGTCGCGCTTGGCTTTCCAACGATGATCCTTGTGTCGATGCTGCCCCAGAATTTGGCGCGCCGCGCGGGATTGGTTCTGGCTTGCGTCTTCTTTCTGGCCTTGGCGGCAGTGCCGTTTTTCGGGATAGAGGCCAATGGCGCGCGGCGCTGGCTGGGCGTCGGCGGAGCTCAATTTCAGCCGTCGGAATTTTTGAAGCCCTTTTATGTCGTGGCGATGGCATGGCTCTTGTCGCTGCGCGCGCATGACCCCAGCTTGCCGGTCATCCCCATGTCTGGTCTTGTAACCGCCATTGTGGGATTGTTTTTGATGATGCAGCCCGATTTTGGACAGACGATTGTCTTTTCGTGCATCTGGTTTGCGATGGTGATGGTGGTTGGCCTGTCTTGGCGTTGGATGGGGATGCTGGCCGGCGGCGGCGCCCTTGGGGTGACAGCAGCCTATATTTTCTATCCGGTGGCGACGCTGCGCATCAACAATTTCTTGTTTAAGAACGGCGACACCTATCAAACCGATAGCGCCCATGCGACGATCACGGCGGGCGGATTATTCGGCACGGGACCGGGCGGGGGTGAAATGAAATTCCGCCTGCCCGAAGCGCATACCGATTACATCTTTTCGGTTATCGGGGAAGAA
>JAHEGQ010000235.1:0-1004 GCA_024645025.1 Sphingomonadaceae bacterium | reverse complement strand
CCCAATTTACGGTTCAGGCGATGGTCAACATGGCGGTGAATGTAGGGATTGCGCCGTCCAAGGGCATGACCTTGCCGTTCATCAGCTATGGTGGCTCCTCGCTGATTGCGTTGTGCGCGGGCTTTGGCCTGCTGCTCGCCTTTACGCGCAAAAACCCCTATCTCACGCGCTCTCCCTATGTCGTGAAATGGAGCGGCCCATGACCGCGCGTCATTATGTTCTTGCTGCCGGCGGGACCGGGGGGCACATGATGCCCGCCCATGCCCTTGCCGAAGAGTTAATCCGTCGGGGCCATCGGGTCGCGTTGATTACCGATGAACGCGGTGCGCGGATACCGGGCCTGTTCGACGGCGTGCAGACCCATATCCTGCCGGCTGGGCGCATTACCAAGAACCCGATGAGCTGGCTGCCCGGCTTAAAGGCCATTCTTGCCGGGCGGGCGATGGCGTTGCGCCTGTTTGAAACCTTTCAGCCTGCGGCGGTGGTCGGCTTTGGCGGCTATCCAGCCTTCCCGGCTCTGTTGGCCGCCCGCAGCGCCGGCATCAAAACCGCCGTGCACGAACAAAACGCTGTGCTGGGCCGCGTCAACCGCCTTGTCGCCCGCCGGGTCGATGCCATTGCGCTGTCCTATCCGCGGATTGAACGGCTGAAGGAAAAATATTTGGGCAAAAGCTGGTTGGTCGGCAATCCAGTGCGCGACGAAATCGTTGCCCTGCGCGAACAGCCCTTTCCAGCGATTGTTGAAGAGGGCGTGTTCCGGGTAATGGTCATTGGCGGGAGCCAAGGTGCAACGGTCTTGTCGGATGTGGTGCCCGATGGGCTGTCGTTGCTGCCCGTTGATCTGCGCCGTCGCTTGCAGGTGACGCAGCAGTGCCGGCCCGAAGATATTGATCGGGTACGCGCGCGCTATTCTGATTTGGGTATTGCGGCCGACTTGGCCACCTATCTGGACGATATTCCGGCGCGGTTGGCGTGGACGCATCTTGTGATTGCGCGCGCCGGCG